>NZ_JACHFL010000026.1 GCF_014201875.1 Deinococcus humi
GGGCGAACAGTTCGCCGCTGAGCGGATAGCCGTGCAGCAGCAGCATGGGGGTGCCGCTGCCCTGCGAGACGTAGTGAATCTGCGCGCCGTTGACCGACAGCAGGCCTTCCTGCCGCCCACCCTCCGAACCGCCCGCCAGCGCCGCGCCGGAAAGCAGGGCCAGCGTGAGTGCGCTGCCTGATTGTTTAAGTGCTCGGTTCATCCAAACCTCCATGACCAGAGATCGCGTGCCTGGGGTCAGGCGAACTGTGTCATCTTGACTGCTTGCCCAGGCTAAGGATCCGCCGGGAGGCTCGGGAAAGAGGGCCTTTATGGCATCTTTGCGGTCGCCCGGATTGGGGCTTGCCCCTGACCTCAACCCATTGCACAGGATTTGCTGCGCGGCACCCACCCCGCCAGAGGGCAGATGCAATCGCCTTGCGCCGCCGCGTATACTGACCGGGCAGTGACCGGGAGGAGTATCCGCCCATGCACCCACAGGAAGTCCAGAGCGTGACTGAGAATCTGGACGGGACCGCAGACGGAGAAAGTCGCCCGCGAGCGAGACGGAAGAAACCCAGCCCTGGGGAGTAGAGCCGTCCGGGTGCGCCCGGCATAGCGCAAGGAGAGCGCCCGTCATGCAGACGGGAATGGCGGTGGTACCACGGGATCTGTCCTTTTTCAGGCGTCTCGTCCGCGCACGGAGCAATCCGGCGGACGAGGCGTTTTTTCGTCTCTTCCGTCGGCGGAGGCAAAGGCAATGATCACGTTTTACGACAATCAGGCGCAGGCGCGGGCGGACGCCATGGCCTCTGGTTTGCGCGAGAGGGTGCTGTGCTTCGTGGTGCGGGCCTCCTCCCTGCTCGTCTTTGAGCATGTGGATGTGCCGGAGGCGGGCGTTCAGCTGCCCGCCGGTGGCGTGGAGGACGGCGAAACCCCAGCACAGACCGCTGTGCGCGAGCTGTTTGAGGAATCCGGTCTACAGCTCAGTGCGCCGCGTCACCTGCGGTCCTACCGCTGGGAGGCGCAGCTTCCGGAGCGCTTTATCCGGCAGGTCTGCCACGCCTATGCTTTCGCCGCGCCGCCCGATCTTCCCCCAAATTGGATCCATCCCGCCGGCGGCTATCTGTTCGCCTTTCGCTGGGCCGCGCTGGACACGCCCGGTCTGGACTGGGACATGGACGCCGCGCTGCCGTATCTGAATGCCGCCCCCTTTCAGGAGACCTGCCCATGACTGACCTGCCAGACATCACTTCCGCACCCGAAACCCCCTCTCCTGAGCAGCTGGCTCCCGAGAACGATTCCATTCTGGCCAAGCAGTTTGATCCGCGGGCCGTCGAGCCGGGCTGGGCGGCGAGGTGGCGCAACGAACCGTTCCGCGCCGACGCCACCAGTGGCAGAGAACCCTTTACCATCGTGATTCCGCCGCCCAATGTGACGGGCAACCTGCACCTGGGCCACGCGCTGGACAATACGCTGATCGACACGCTGATCCGCTACAAGCGCATGGCGGGCTTCGAGGCGCTGTACCTGCCGGGCATGGACCACGCCGGGATCAGCACGCAGGTGGTGGTGGAAAAGCAACTGCGTGAGCAGGGCGTCTCCCGTCACGATCTGGGCCGCGAGCGGTTTCTGGACAACGTCTGGGAGTGGAAGGGTGAGTCCGGCGGCATCATCCTGAACCAGCTCACCCGGCTGGGGGTCAGTGCCGACTGGACGCGCGAGCGCTTCACGATGGACGAGGGCCTGAGCCGCGCCGTGCGCGCCCAGTTCGTGCGGCTGTACCACGACGGCGCCGCGTACCGGGGCGAGCGCATCGTCAACTGGGATGTGGCCGCGCAGACCACCCTCTCAGAACTGGAAATCGACCGCGAGGTCCGCAAGGGCAAGATGACCACGCTGTCCTACAAGTTGGAAAACCCGGCAGCAGCCCCCAGCAATGGCGAGGCCGGTGAGATCCTGATCGCCACCGTCCGCCCCGAGACGATCTTCGCCGATCAGGCGATTGCGGTTCATCCCGACGACGGACGCTTCACGCATCTGGTGGGGCAGCGGGCGCGCATTCCCCTCACCGACCGCTTGATCCCGATCATCGCCGACGCTGCTGTGGAGATGGATTTTGGCGTGGGCGCGCTCAAGATCACCCCGGCCCATGACCCCACCGACTTCGAGATCGGTGAGCGTCACGGGCTGGCGCGCCCCAGCGTGATCGATCTGGAAGGCAACCTGACCTCCGCTCTTGTGCCGGAGGCGTTTCGGGGCCTGGAGCGCTTCGCAGCGCGCAAGGCGGTGGTCAAAGCGCTGACCGAATCCGGCGACTTGCTGGAAGAAAAGGACCACGACACCGCCATCGGCCTGTCCGAGCGGACGAAAGTGCCCGTCGAGCCGATCATCTCCACGCAGTGGTTCGTGCACATGAAACCGTTCGCGGATCAGGTGCTGGCTGGTCTGGACGCCGGGGAGATCCGGCTGGTGCCGGAGCGCTACGGCAAGGTCAACCGCGACTGGCTGGAGAACATCCGGGACTGGAACATCTCCCGGCAATTGTGGTGGGGCCACCAGATTCCCGCGTGGTACGACGCCGAGGGGAACATCTATGTTCCCGATCCCGAGAATCCTGACCTGGACTGCGATCAGGACCCACGCTACGCGCACCTGGCACTGCGCCGTGACCCGGACGTGTTCGACACCTGGTTTTCTTCCAATCTGTGGCCCTTTTCCACCCTGGGCTGGCCCGACACCGACGCCGAGGACTTCCGCAAGTTCTACCCGACGCAGGTGCTGGTTACCGGCTACGACATCCTGTTTTTCTGGGTGGCCAGGATGCAGATGGCCGGGTACGGGCTGACCGGACAGGCACCGTTTAGCACGGTGATGTTGCACGGCCTGTATCTGGACGCCAAGGGCCAGAAGATGTCCAAGAGCAAGGGCAACGGCATTGATCCCCTCGAACTGTTTGAGCAGTACGGGGTGGATGCCTGTCGCTTCGCCTTCGCTTTCCTTTCCACGGGCGGGCAGGATATCCGCCACGATGCGCGGCGCTTCGAGCAGGGGCGCAACTTTGCCAACAAGCTGTGGAACGCGGCCCGCTTTGCCCTGATGCGGCTGGGCGAGGCGATTCCAGGCCTGGAGGGCGACGACGACCTGACCAGCTATGTCCGCAGCCTGCAACCCGGCGCGGCCAGCGCGGCCATGAGGAGCCGGGACGTCCTGACCGCGCTGGTGGCCCGCGACGATCTGACCCCGGCAGACCGCTGGATCATCTCGCGCCTGAACGCCGTGACCGCCGAGGCCAGCGGGCAACTGGACGCCTTCGATCTGGGCGCGGCGATCCGCACGCTGTACGCGTTTACCTGGGACGAGTTCTGCGACTGGTACATCGAGGCCGCCAAGCCTGCCCTGGCCGAGGGACGGCTGGGCAGTATGGCAACGCTTAAGGCCGTGCTGGAACATATTCTCAAGCTGCTGCACCCCTTCATGCCGTTCATCACCTCCGAGGTCTACGCCGCGCTGGGTCACCGCCGTCAACTGGCGCTGCATGCCTGGCCACAGTCGGTGGACGCGCTGCATGACGCCGGCGCCACCCGCACCTTCAACGGTCTGCGCGACGCGGTGGCTGCGGCCCGCAGCCTCAAGAACGAGCTGGGCCTGTCGCCCCAGGACCGTCTGGGCGTGGTGGTGGAGGGCGAGCAGGCAGGTGCCGTGGCCGAGAATGCAAGGGTGGTGGAGAGTATCGCCCGCGTGAATCTGGTGTCCGAACTGGAGGGCCGCACCCTGTCCGCCGTGGAGGGCGGCGTAACCGTCCGTGCCCCGCTGGAAGGGACCGTGGACATCGCCGAGTGGCTGGGCAAGCAGAAAAAGCGCCTGGTGGAGCTGGACAAGCAGATCAGGCAGGCGCAGGGCAAACTGAGCAATGAGGGGTTTGTGGCCCGCGCTCCTGCCGAGGTCATCGAGGAGGAGAGGCGGCGCGTGCAGGACTTCAGCGCACAGAAGGAGCGCCTGGAAGGCGTGCTGGCGCAGTTCTGAAGCTGCGTCCCGCCTGAACATGCAAGCCCTGTGCCATTAGGGGCTGACAGGGAACGCACGCTTCCACTCCTGGGTCATACTCTGGAATGGAAGCACGTTTTTTTTGCTGGCCTTTCCCCATGCCCATTCATTAAGGAGTCTCCATGCCCCCTCTGCGCCCAGATATCGATCCCGACGGCCTGCTGGAATATTCGGTGGTCTACACGGACCGTTCCCTCAATCACATGTCCGCTGCCTTTCAGGAGGTCATGCATGACCTGTCCCGTGAGCTGAAGGCGGTCTACCACGCCGACGCTTTGGCGATCATTCCGGGTTCGGGCACGTCCGCGATGGAAGCGGTGGTGGATCAGCTCGCGCCGGGCCAGCGCTGTCTGGTGGTCCGCAATGGCTGGTTCAGCTACCGCTGGTCCCAGATTTTCGAGATGAGCCGCGTGCCCCAGGCCGTGACGGTGCTCAGCGCGCAGCCGCAGGGGTCAGGACCCCAGGAACCGTTCGCGCCCCCACCCATCGAGGACGTGGTGGAGACCATCCGCCGCGAGAAACCGGCGCTGGTGTTCGCGCCGCACGTGGAAACCTCGTCGGGCATCATTCTGCCGGAGGATTACCTGCGTCAGCTGGCGCAGGCGACACATGGGGTTGGTGGCCTGCTGGTCATCGACTGTATTGCCTCCGGCAGCGTGTGGCTGGACATGGTGGACTTGGGCATCGATGTGCTGATTACCGCCCCGCAGAAGGGTTGGAGCAGCACGCCCTGCGCCGGAGTCGCGCTCCTCAGTGCGGCCGCTGTGGTGCGGGTGGAGGCCACCGATTCGGTCAGCTTCACGCTTGATCTGAAGAAGTGGTTGGGGATTATGCGCGCCTACGAGGGCGGCGGCTTCGCGTATCACGCCACCCTGCCCACCGACGGCCTGCGTCAGTTCCGTGACACGGTGCTGGAGATGAAGGCTTTCGGTTTCGGGCGGGCGCAGGACGCCCAGTGGAACCTGGGCAGGCGGGTCCGTGAGACCCTGAAGGCAGCGGGTTTTGCCAGTGTGGCTGCCGAGGGCTACGGAGCTCCCGGCGTGGTGGTCAGCTACACCAGCGTGGACACCCTCCAGAATGGCAAGGCGTTCCGGGAGGTGGGGTTGCAGATCGCGGCGGGCGTTCCGCTTCAGGTGGGCGAGGGACCGGATTTCAAAACCTTCCGGGTCGGCCTGTTTGGGCTGGACAAGCTGGCGGACGTGGACGCTGCGGTGCAGCGCTTCGAGACGGGGTTGAGCGACGTGCTGGCCGGGCTGGAACTGGAGACGGCGGGGCGCTAGGATCAGTCTTTCCGGGCGGCGTCCGATTTTGAGATACTGGGGACCTCATTCCTCTGACCTCAATTCAAAAGGACGCCATGATTCCCATCCCCGCCCTGCGAACCCCTGACGCCGCCTTCGCCAATCTTCCTGGCTACCCCTTCGCCCCACAGTATCTGGATGATCTGGCCGGTTTCGAGGGGTTGCGCCTGCATTACCTAGACGAGGGGCCGCGCGACGCTGCGCAGACCTTCCTGTGCCTGCACGGCCAGCCCACCTGGAGCTATCTGTACCGCAAGATGATTCCAGTGTTCACTGGGGTCGGACACCGCGCCGTGGCCCCAGACCTGTACGGTTTTGGTAAATCGGACAAGCCCAGCGACGACGAGATCTATAGCTTCGAGTTTCACCGGGACACGCTGCTGCGCTTCATCGAGCGGCTGGACCTGAGGAACATCACGCTGGTCTGTCAGGACTGGGGTGGGCTGCTGGGCCTGACCCTGCCGATGGCCCTGCCTGGACGCTTCGCGCGCCTGCTAGTCATGAATACGGCGCTGGGGACGGGCGACGTGCCGCTGGGCCGTGGTTTCCTGGCGTGGCGGGCTTACGCCGAGGCTCGCCCTGATCTGGACGTGGCCGCCCTGCTGAGGCGCTCCTCGCCAGGCCTGAGCGACGCCGAGGCCGCCGCCTACGCCGCGCCGTTTCCTGATGCCAGCTTCAAGGGCGGCGTGCGTGCCTTTCCCCGGCTGGTGCCGGATCGCCCGGATGCCCCGGGAGCCGAGCTGTCGAGGCAGGCGCGCGAATGGTTCCAGACCCAGTGGCAGGGGCAGAGCTTCATGGCGGTAGGTCAGGCCGACCCGGTGCTGGGGCCACCTGCCATGCGCCTGCTGCGTTCACAGCTTCCCGGCTGCCCCCCTCCGCTGGAACTGGAGGAGGTGGGTCACTTCGTGCAGGAGGACGCGGGCGAACAGGTGGCGCGGGCCGCGCTGGCCGCCTTTGCCCGTGGCGACAGTGCTGCCCCTGCGGAGGGTTGATGCAGCTTTCAGATAGGACGGTGGCCGCCGTCACCGGAGCTGGGTCGGGCATCGGGCGGGCGCTGGCGCTGAATCTGGCCGCACGGGGAGCTGCGCTGGCCTTGGCGGACGTGAATGAGGACGCCCTGAACGAGACGGCCCTGCTGGCCCGGCCCTTTGGCGGGCGCGTGAGCCTGCACATGGTGGACGTGTCGCGCGAGGCCGAGGTGGCCGAGTACGCGGCGGCGGCGGTGGCCGCCCACGGGCGCGTGAATCTGCTGATCAACAACGCAGGCGTGGCGCTGGGCGGCACCTTCGAGGAGCTGAGCCAGGATGACCTGGAATGGATCATGGGCATCAACTTCTGGGGTGGGGTGTACGGCTGCCGTCACTTCCTGCCGCATCTGCGCGTCGCCGCGCCCGCCCGGATCGTCAACGTGTCCAGCGTCTTCGGGCTGATCGGACCACCCGAGCAGACCGGCTATGCGGCCAGCAAGTTCGCGGTGCGCGGCTTTTCCGAGTCGCTGCGCCACGAGCTGAGGGGCAGCGGCGTCGGCCTGAGCGTGGTGCATCCTGGCGGCATCCGCACGGCCATCGCCCGCCGCGCCCGCCCCGGTTCGCTGACCACCCGGCCCCGTGCGGAGCTGGAGCGCGGACAGGCCGATTTCGAGCGCCGTCTGGTCACCTCGCCGCACAGGGCCGCCGCCCGCATCCTGCAGGGCATCGAGGGGGACGAGGGACGCATCCTGATCGGCACCGACGCGACGGTGATCGATGTGCTGCAACGCCTGTTTCCCGCACGGTACATGGCGACGCTGGACCGGCTGATCTGAATCCGCCTGAGTCCACAGTGGCCCGAATCCTTGCCCACTCACGGCGAAATGGGGCGCTACGCGGCATCCTCCACCCAACCCATGCTTTCTTCGGAGGAATCCATGACGGCTGCTGACCCTGTCCTGCACTCTTTGCCCCCGCATTTCCTGGATGTGGACGGCGTTCGCACCCGCCACGTCACCGGGGGCGACGGCCCGCCCGTCCTCCTGTTGCACGGCATTGGCCGCAGTCTGGAGGATTTCGGGCCGACGATCGGAGCCCTCTCCAGCACCCACCGTGTCTATGCCCCGGATATGATTGGCTTCGGTTACACCGACAAACCGGACGTGAATTACAGCCTGCCGGGGCTGGCACGTTTCGTGCGGCACTACCTGGACGCCGTGGCTGAGACGCGGCCCGTGACCCTGATCGGCAATTCGCTGGGCGGGGCGGTGGCGCAGATGTTCGCCGTGATGTCTCCGGGGCGGGCGCGTGGGCTGGTGCTGGTCAATTCCGCAGGATTTGGGCGGGACGTGGCGCTGGCCCTGCGCCTGTGCGCCGTGCTAGGCCTGGGCGAGCGGCTGCTGGCCGCCAATCCGAGGGGCGCGCGGCGCGTGACCCGCAGCCTGTTCGCCTCTCCTGATTTCGCCACGCCGGAGCGCATCGCGCACACGCTGGACCTCTCGCGGCAGCCCGGCGCGGCGCGGGCCTTCCTGTCGGTGCTGCGCTCGATTGGTGACGTGCGCGGGGCGCGGGCGCAGTGGCAGGCTGAACTGGCCGGACGACTCCCGGCCCTGAACCTGCCCACCCTCATCGTCTGGGGAGACCGCGATGAGATCCTGCCCGTCCGCCACCTGGAAGCGGCCCGCCGCACGCACCCGCATGCCAGCGTCCACCTTTTTGAGCAGACGGGCCACGTCCCACAGATCGAGCGGGAGGCGAGCTTCACTGCTTTGCTGCGCCAGTTTCTGGAGCAGAATGGATTATGACCCATCATCAGATCGCCATCCTGGGTGCGGGCTTCGCGGGGCTGGGTACAGCGCTGGAACTGAGGCGGCGCGGCGTCCACAACTTTGTGATCTTCGAGCGTGGTGCGGAGGTGGGTGGCACCTGGCGTGACAACACCTACCCCGGCTGTGCCTGCGACGTGAAGAGTGACCTGTATTCATTCTCGGGGGTCCCCAATCCCGACTGGAGCCACCGCTACGCCCGCCAGCCTGAGATCCTGGCATACCTCAGAACAACCGCCGACGAGCAGGGACTGAGGCCCCATATCCGCTTCAACACCGAGATGGAGGAGGCCCGCTGGGACGAGGAGGAGGGCCTGTGGCGCATCCGCACCAGCGGCGGCGATTTCACGGCCCGCGTCCTGATTTCCGGGCATGGCCCCCTGATTGAGCCGAAATGGCCCGACATTCCGGGACTGGAGGATTTCCAGTGTGAACGCTTTCACTCGGCACGCTGGAACCACGCTGTGGATCTTAGAGGGAAACGGGTGGCGGTGATCGGCACCGGGGCCTCGGCCATCCAGTTCATTCCCGAGATTCAGCCGCTCGTCGGGCGACTCACGGTATTTCAGCGCACCCCGCCGTGGGTCATGCCGCGCATGGACGATGAAACCTCACCGCGCCGCCGCGAACTGTTCCGGCGTTACCCGGCGCTGCAGCGTCTCTCGCGCCAGTGGATCTTCGTGAAGGCGGAGGCGCGCCATCTGGGCTTTTCCAACCCGAAGGTGGGCGCGTTGATGGAAAGGGTGGGTCATCAGCACCTAGAGGCACAGGTGGCTGACCCGGAACTGCGCAGCAAGCTGACCCCGGACTACCGCCTGGGTTGCAAGCGCATTCTGGTCAGCGACGACTACTACCCGGCGATCCAGCAACCCAACGTGGAACTGGTGACGGAGGCCATCACCGGGATTCACGGCAACGAAATCCGGACGGCAGACGGCCAGGACCGCGTTTTCGACGTGCTGATCGGCGGCACCGGCTTCAATGCCACGCAACCGCCGATGGCCCGGCGGATCGTCGGGCGGGGCGGTCAGCGCCTCTCGGAAGCCTGGGACACGTACATGGAAGCCCTGCACGGCACGGCGGTGACCGGCTTTCCCAACCTCTTTCTGCTGGTGGGGCCGAACACCGCGCTGGGGCATAATTCCATCGTGTACATCATTGAGGCGCAGGTGGCCTACATCTTGCGGGCCCTGGCGCATATGGACGCTGCACACCTGCTGAGCCTGGAGCCGACACCCGAGGCGCAGCGTGCCTACAGTGACGCTCTGCAGGACAAATTGCGCAAGTCGGTGTGGGTGCAGGGCGGCTGCACCAGCTACTATCTGGACGCGAACGGCCGGAACAGCACCCTGTGGCCGGAGCGGGCTTCAAACTTCCGGCGCACGCTGGGGCGCTTTGATCCGGCGCTGTACCGCGCCCGCCTCAGCCCACGTCCGCTGCCGCCCCTGCTGGCCTGAGCGGTGCCCGGGGCCATTTGCCCTGTCCCTTTTGGCTTTTTTCTCACGCCCCACGTCCCGGTCTGGGGCACGCTGGAGCCATGACTGATTCCAAGAAGCCTGAAAATCCCACCTTCAGCACCGAGATGACCGATCAGCAGCGCACGGACGTCCAGGGCGAGACCCCGCGGGGCGCAAAGGAGGAACAGGGTGCGCACGCTTCTCAGGAATACGTCGACAAGAACGTCGAGCGTGATTCCTCGGCTGGCTTCGTCGATCCCGGCGGCTGGAAGGGTGTCGACTACGACGGCAAGGAAGAGAAGAAGGACGACGACAGGTAAGCTTCCGTTCGGTGAGGCGGCCCCGCAACACTGTCGGGGCCGCCACCACCACTGTTGACTCGTGCCCACACTTTTTCTGCTGATCGGCCTGCCGGGCTCCGGCAAGACCACGCTGGCGCGGCAACTGGAGGCAGAGCATTCGGCCCTGCGCCTGACCCCCGACGAGTGGATGACGCCACTGTTCGGCGCAGGAGAATCGGGCGATAGGCGCTGGGTTCTGGAGTCACGGTTGCTGTGGGGCGTGGCGGCGCGTGCTCTAACGCTGGGGATGAGCGTGATTCTCGATTACGGCTGCTGGGCGCGCGATGAGCGCGATTTCTTCCGTGTGCGCGCCGCTGAACTGGCGGTGCAGTTCGAGCTGCATGTGATGGATGTGCCGCTGGCGGAATTGTGGAGACGCCTGGAGGCCCGGAACCTTAACCTGCCGCCCGACACCTTTCCAGTCACGCTGGCCGAACTGGAGGAGTGGGCAGGCTGGTATGCGGTGCCTGGGCCGCAGGAGCTGGCGGCGACGGAGACTCCACCCTTCGTCTCAAAAGTCTGGCGGTGGCAGGCGTGACGGCCACACTGCAGGAGCTGGCTGACTGGTTGCGCGCTGAATTCGGCGAGCAGCAGCCGCTCAAACGCGACGGGCCGCCCACGGTACGCAGGCTGGCCCTGGCGCTCGAACCCGCCGATCTGCCGCCCGAAGTGGACGCCGACGCGCTGTTCGTGCACCGCTCCCTGCGGGTGGGACACAGCTGGCCCGGCCTGGGCGTGCTGGGGGTCCACGACGGCTTCGATCTGGCGCTGGCGACCGGGCCTAACTATAGACTGGCCCACACCCTGGGCTGGCGCGACGTGCGGCAGGTGGTCTGGAAGAGTGAAGTCAGGGGCCTTATCGCCACGCCTCCACAGGGAAACTGGGCCGACTTACAGGCTGCCCTTCACGCCGAACTGGGTGGCGAGGACAGTTCCTGGCCACCTGCTCCCAGCGCCCAGCCTTTGAAACTGGCGCTGATGAACGCCATGAATCCCGGCCTGATCGAACACGTCGCTGCTCAGGGCGTGCAGGTCTACCTGACCGGGCAACTGCGCCCCTCAGCCTCGGCAGCCGCTCACGCCCTGGGGCTTGGGGTGATCGCCCTGGGCCACCGCCGCACCGAGGAGTGGGGTTTACGGCGCCTCGCCCAGGAATTGGGGGCGGCGTTTCCGGATCTACAGCTGAGGGTGTACAGCGGCGGCAGCTGACATAAAAAGAGGAGGGCGACGCACGGAAAAGTGCGCCACCACTCCTGGTGTCACTCCCGGTTTACCGCTTGACCAGCAGCGCCAGCGGAAATTCCTCCAGCACCTTTGCCAGCGGAATCCTGCCGCCGCGCACCCGGAAGCGTTCGCCGGTCAGCACGTTCTCGAACATTCCGGAACCCGGCAGCGTGAGCTGGCGTGTGCCCCAGACCTCGCCCAGCGCCCAGGGAACGACCTGACGGGTCAGGGTCAGCGTGAGCCTCGGCGCAACCGTCACCGCCAGTTCGCCCCCATGTTCGCGGGCGAAGGCCAGCAGGTGTCGTCCGGCGTCCAGCGGGCGGTAACTTCCCGCCTGGAACAATTCCGGATGGGCGTCGCGCGTCTGCAGGGCGGCCCAAGTCACCAACGTCTTGATGCCGCCGTCCTCGTAATCTGCCAGCAATTTGCTGGCGAGTGGCAGACTCGCGCCCTTTTCCAGCCGGGTCAGGCGGCGTTGCAGCGCCGGGTAATCCACCGGACGGCGATTGTCGGGGTCGACCAGACTCTGGTTCCAACCCTCCGAACCCTGGTAGGTGTCGGGGACGCCGGGGGCGGTCAGGCGGGCGAGCGTGGCACTCAGACCGTTCTGCGCGCCGTAGGGGCTGATCAGGATGTGCAGGTCACGCAGGGCAGCGGCGAAGCCCTGGTCGGCCAGCAGGCCACGCACGAAGCTGTCCAGCGCCGCCTCATAGTCTTCGTCGGGAGCGGCCCAGCTCGTCCGCAACTTGGCCTCGCGGCTGGCCTTGAGCATGTAGGCGCTCAGCCGGTCTGCCAGATCGTCTGGGCGACCGTCCAGCGGGTACGCGCCCAGTGCAGTCTGAAGATAGGTGTAGGCGTCCAGGGGACTGGGGGCCAGGCCCAGCTCCTGCTCCTGGCTGTGTTCCAGGATCACGGGGGCCCAGCGGCGCACGAACGCTCCCCAGACCTGCGGGATCTCGCTCAGGACGCTGAGGCGGGCGCGGGTATCCTCACCGCGTTTGGTGTCGTGGGTGCTGCCCGACAGCATCGCGTGCGGCCAGCGCTGGGCACGCTCCTGGGCGGCCCGGTGAAAGTCCTTGAGGCGCGTGCCGAAATGCGCCGGATCGCCGCCCACCTCATTCAGCGACAGCAGGCGGGCGTAGCGGTAAAAAGCAGTGTCCTCCGCGCCCTTGGCCGTCACTGGGCCGGTGAGCTGCTGGAAGCTGAGAGCGAAATTGGCGTAGGCGTCGCGCGTCTTGTCGTCGGCCACGTCCATCGTCAGCACTGAGCCTAGGTAGTCGAACACGCTGGGATCGAGCGGCCCACCCTCACGCCGGTTCTGAATCTTGGCGTCGCGCACGGCTTTGGCGATCTTGGCATTGTCACCAGGTTCGCGCGAGCCGTCGGCGCGCAGGTACGTGCGGTAAACCGGGAAGGTGGCGATGACCTCGCGCACGGCATTTCTCAGCGCCGAGAGGGTGAAGTCGCGCGAACGCAGGTCCGCCTCGCCCAGCCGCTCTAGCGATTCGGTCAGCACATTCACTTCACCGGGCAGGCTGACGCGCTGGATCAGCTGCTTGCCCCGGTACAGGTGCTCGCCGTAACTCAGGCGGTCCCCGGTGAAACGGCGGTAGACCGCGCTGATCTCGTCCTCGTGCGTGGCGTCCACGAATACGCCGTTCAGTTCGGCCAGGAAGTCGTAACCGGTGGTGCCGTACACTGCCCAGGCGTTCGGCAGATGTTCGCCCGGCTCCAGGATCTTCTCGGCCACCACGTACAGCGGAAGCGGTCCGCCCGCCTCCGGGTTCCAGTCCACGCCCAGCGCCTCGGCGGCCCCGGCCTGCAAGGCCCGGAAGTACCCGGCGGGGTCGTACAGGCCGTCGGTGTGGTCCAGCCTCACGCCCTGAATGACGCCCCCGCGCACCAGCTCGAACAGGGTGGCGTGCGCCCAGGAGAACACGCGCGGGTCTTCCATCCGCAGCGCCGCCAGATCGTTGATGTCGAAGAACCGGCGGTAATTGATCTCCTCGGCGGCCACCTTCCAGAAAGCCAGGCGGTAATTCTGTTCACTGATGATGGCGTCCAGCCGCGTTGTGTCGGCGTTGATGGCCGCCAGCGCCGCTTCCAGCGCTCCCCGCACCTCGGCGGATGTGTTCAGCAGGGCTTGCAGGCGGCGGGTCATGACGTCCAGTTCCTGCGCGCGGTCCAGCCGGTCCTCGTCGGTCAGCGCGTCTGAGGTGCTGCGCGGCAGGTTATCCACACTGCGGGCCAGGCTGCTCAACTCGGCCCGCACGGCGTCCGACTGAAGGTGGGGGACCGCGTCGGGAACAGGGGAGACGCGGGCACGAGGCAGATGTTCGCGCGCCGCCTCCAAGACCAGGGCGATGCTGCGCGGCGACAGCGGCAGGGCGCGCTCCCAGTAGCGCAGAAAGAAACGGCCCTCCGATTGTTCCAGTTTCAGTTCGCCGTTTTCCAACACCCGTCCGTACTGCTCGCCCAGCACCGGCAGCAGCACCTTGCCCTCCAGGGCTCGTTTCAGGGGTTGCCACGAGATGTCGAAGAAATGCGCGTAGCGGCTGGCCTGCCCGTGCATCAGCACGTCTTCCCAATACGGGTTGTGGCCGCCTTGGATCCCCATGTGGTTGGGCACGAAGTCCACCACGACGCTCAGGCCCAGCTCGCGTGCCCGCGCGGAGAACTTGCGCAGGCCCGCCATGCCCCCTAGTTCGGGATTGACTGCGGAATGATCGGTCACGTCGTAGCCGTGCGGGCTGCCCGGCGTGCTGGCCCAGATGGGAGACAGGTACACGTCCGAGACCCCCAGCCGCGCCAGGTACGGCAGGATCTTTCGTGCGGCGGCGAAGTCGAAGTCCCGGTTGAGCTGAAGCCGGTAGGTCGACGAAGGAATGTGGGGAGCGGCCTGCGGCTCCTGGGCGCTGGGCTGCGGCGCGGTGGCGGTCATGCGTTCCCCAGCAGCACGGCCTCGCCGGGATTGAGGGTGGTGACCTCACGCGGCGGGCCGTCCGTCTGCTCGGAGTGGACCACAACGCGGGTGGGCAACGGATGGGGTAATTTCAGGCCGCCCAGTTGGACCGCTGCCTCGCCCACGTTCCACAGCAGTAGCCGTTCGCCCGCCGCATTGTTCTGGCGCACCCAGAGCACTTCGCCCTCGTTGCCTGCGCTCAGCGATCGCCGGGAGCGTGGTTGCAGGGCAGGATCGTCGCGGCGCAGGTGCAGCAGGGTCTTGTACAGCCCTAGCGTCCTGGCATGTTCGCCGCTGTTTTTCTCGGACCAGTCCAACTTGGCGCTCTCGAAAGTGCCCCGCGCCTGCGGATCCGGCACTTCCAGATGCGCGAAATCGCTGAAATACGCGAATTCCTTCTTGCGCCCCTCGGTGACCAGCTGGCCTAGTTCTCCGGCATGATCGCTAAAGAAGGGAAAGGGCGTCTCGGAGGCCCATTCCTGACCCTGGAACAGCAGCGGGGTCATCGGCAGCGTCAGCAGCAGCGTGGACGCGCCGCGGAACTGTTGAAGGCTGACCTTCTCGTGCTGCTGTAACCGGTCACCCAACGCCCGGTTGCCAATCTGGTCATGGTTCTGGATGCAGTACACGAAGCTGGGCGCTTCCAGCGCGTCGGCGGGCTTGCCGCGTGCGTGCTCCTCTCCGGTCACGGACCAGAACTGCCCCTCGTACTTCCAGCCCCGGTTGATCACCTGTGCCAGTTCCGAGGCGCTGCCCTGGAAGCCGCCGTAATAGCCCTCCTGTTCGCCGGTCAGGGTCACACGCACCTCGTGATGGAAATCGTCTACCCAGATGCCGTCCAGACCGTCCTCGGTGACCAGTTCCGGCAGATTGCGGTGATCTTCGGCGAGCAGCAGGTGGGTGCCGCCCAGTTCGTGAACTTCCGCGGCGAGCTCTTTCAGGATATGCACCGGGCTGTCGTCCTGCATGGCCGCAGTGGCGTCCAGGCGCAGGCCGTCAAACCTGTACTCGTCAAGCCACATCAGCGCGTTGCCGGTCACGTAGCGGCGCATGTGAACCTCGGCGTAGTCCAGGCCCATGCCCCAAGCGCTGGAAAAGCGCTCGGTGAAGTAGGTAGGACTGTAGGCCGACAGGTAGTTGCCCGCCGGGCCGAAGTGGTTGTACACCACGTCCAGAAAGACGCCCAGGCCAAGCCCGTGTGCGGCGTCGATAAAGGCCATCAGCTCCTCGGGGCGTCCGTACGGGGCGTGCGGCGCGTACAGCGCCACGCCGTCGTAGCCCCAGCCGCGCTCTCCGTCGTAGGCGGCCAGCGGCATCAGCTCGATGGCGGTGATCCCTAGTTCTTTCAGGTACGGCAATTTGTCCTGCGCGGCGCGGTAGGTGCCCTCGGGAGTGAAGGTGCCGACATGCAGTTCGTAGAACACGCACTCGTCCAGCGCGATGCCCTTCCAATCGGTGTTCTGCCACACGTAGGTGCCGGGATGATCGACCTCGGCCTCGCCATGCACGCCGTCGGGCAGGAAGCGGGCGTAGGGATCGGGCAGCTCACGCCCGTCCAGGACGAACAGGTAGCGTGCGCCTGCGCCGACGGGCAGAACCGCCTCGAAGAAGCCGTCGCCAAGATCAGTCATCGGGTGGAGAGCGCCGTCCACCCTGACCTGCACCTCGCTGGCGGTGGTGCTCCAGACCCGGAAGCGGGTGCTCTGGCCTCCGGGCAGCAGGTGCGCCCCCAGTCGGGTTTCAGGAGCGTCCTGGTGGGGGATGGTGGGCGCAGTGGCATGGGTGGTCTGATCTGTGGTCATTTGCTCTGCTGAGGGGTGGGTCATGCTCGCTCCTTTCAAGGTTCCGTGCGTTCAGGCCATCGGCAGGTGGGCTCAGGGCTGGCCTTGCTCTCACCATAAGAACAGTGCAAAGGGACGCCAACGCCTGTCCCGCGTTAAGCGTCCCTTTGGATGCCTGATGAAAACTTGAATCTAAGACACGGAGCCTTCGCGGCGCCCTCGCGCCAGGTCTCCGTGTCAGATGCGGGGGTTTAATTGCGGACGCAGCGGTAGAGTTTCACGCTCCGGGCTTTGAGGGTGGTCTCCTCGCCGGTCTTAATGCGCTCCTCGGCATGGTCGTCAGAGGTATCCAGCAGCAGTTCCCAGTTGTCGCAACTGTCCAGGTCCGGCAGGCGGAACGGCAGATCCACGTAGGAACTGCTGAGCAGCAGCAGCAGGTCGTCGTCATGCACCGGGTTGCCCTCGGCATCGACATCGTCTAGGCCATCGCCGTCCAGAAACAGGCCCAGACTCTGGGTCTGTTCGTTGCTCCAGTCGGCGTCGGTCATGGTCTGGCCGTCGTAGCGCAGCCACATGATGTCGCGGATGTCCTCGCCCCGGATGGTGCGCCCGGAGAAGAACTTGCGGCGGTGCAGTGAAGGGTGCGCCTTACGAAGTGCGATCACCTTCCTGGTAAAGGCCAGCAAGTCCTCGTCCACGCTGGCCCAGTCGTACCAGCTGATCTCGTTGTCCTGGCAGTACGCGTTGTTGTTGCCACCCTGGGTACGCCCGATCTCGTCGCCGCCCAGGATCATCGGGGTGCCCTGGCCCAACAGCAGGGTGGCCAGGAAGTTGCGCTGCTGCTGTTGCCGCAGCGCATTGATGGCCGCGTCGTCGGTCTCGCCCTCCACACCGCAGTTCCAGCTGATGTTGTGGTTGTGGCCGTCGTTGTTGCCCTCGCCGTTGGCGTCGTTGTGCTTGTGCTCGTAGGTCACGCTGTCGCGCAGGGTAAAGCCGTCGTGCGCGGTCACGAAGTTTATCGAGGCGTAGGGGGCGCGTCCGTCGTTCTGGTACAGGTCAGACGAGCCGGTCAGGCGGTAGCCGATCTCAGAGGCCAGCCCACCCTCGCCCTTCCAGAAGGCGCGCATGTCGTCGCGGTAAATGCCGTTCCACTCGGCCCAGTTGACTGGGAAGTTGCCCACCTGATAGCCGCCCTCGCCCACGTCCCACGGTTCGGCGATCAGCTTGACCTGGGAGATGATCGGGTCCTGATGGATGATGGTGAAGAACCCTGAAAGCTGGTCCACCTCGTGCAGCCCGCGGGCCAGCGTGGAGGCCAGATCGAAGCGGAAGCCGTCCACATGCATTTCCGTGACCCAGTAGCGCAGCGAGTCCATGATCAGCTGCAGCGTCTGGGGGTGGCGCACGTTCAGGCTGTTGCCGGTGCCGGTGTAGTCGAAATAGAAGCGCGGGTTCTCGGCCACCAGGCGGTAGTAGGTGGGGTTGTCGATGCCCTTGAAACTCAGCGTCGGCCCCATGTGATTGCCCTCGGCGGTATGGTTGTACACCACGTCCAGAATGACCTCAATCCCGGCGTCGTGCAGGGCGCGCACCATATTCTTGAACTCGGCCACGGCCCCGGCCGGGTTGCCCTTCTTCGCCTCGGCGGAGTAGCGCACGTCCGGCGCGAAAAAGGACAGCGTGCTGTACCCCCAGTAATTGGTCAGGCCCTTGTCCAGCAGGAACGGATCGTCCAGATGCTGATGCACCGGCAGGAACTCGATGGCGGTGATCCCCAGGTCCTTGAGATACTCCAGCATTGGCTCCGTGGCCACACCGGCGTAGGTGCCGCGCAGGGCTTCGGGGATGTCGGGGTGGGTCATGGTCAGACCCTTGACGTGGGCCTCGTAGATCACCGACTGGTGAAAGGGGATGCTGGGCTTGCGGTCGCCCACCCAGTTGAACACCGGATCGATCACCACGCCCAGCGGCGCGCCGCGCTGATCCTCGGTCTGCATGACCGTGTCTTCTCCGCCAGGGACGTAGCCAAACACGCCCTCGTTGAATTCCTCGGTGCCGCTCAGCGCCTTGGCGTAGGGATCGAGCAAGACCACATTGGGGTTGAAGCGCAGGCCGCGTTCGGGGGCGTACTCACCGTAAACGCGGTAGCCGTACTTCTGGCCCGGCGCGATATTCGGCAGATAACCGTGCCAGACGAACGCGGTCTGTTCGGTGAGCGGATAGCGGGTTTCTTCGCCGGCATCATCGAACAGGCAAAGTTCCACGCCACTGGCGTTCTCGCTGTACAGCGCAAAATTGGTGCCCTTACCGTCCCAGGTGGACCCCAGTGGGTAGGGGCTGCCGGGACGCAGTCGGGTGGAGGGTTGAGAATTTTCAGAGGTTCTGACTATGGTTGGCATTTCGCGGGGAACTCCTTGGAAGGGCGCTGGCGCGTGATACGTCCAGACCCAGCAGCATCAGCAGCATAGGGGAGAGTGCGGGTTGTTTTCGCCGCGCACTCCTCCATGCTGGAAACGCTACCAGACCTGACCCCCGGCATCTGTGGGGGAGGGCTGCACACTTCCTTAAATATTCTTGGCAAAGCGGTCCGTGGCCGCTTCGGTCAGCGCTGCGAACTAGAAATCCAGCCGTCCACGCGGGCCGCTCAGCTTCGCCAGTTTCTCGGGCGTCCACAGCTCATAGCTGTACATCGGGTACTGACGCTTGAAGCGCCCGACCTTGTCCCAAACCTCGCGCGACTCGAAGGGAATCACCATGATCAGCTTGATCACGCTGTCCTCGTAATCGTAGACGTAGAAATCGAAGTGGAAGGCCGTCTCGTTGCCACTGTCGCTGAACAGCGGGAAGGCGAAGGGGCGGTAACGCCACGCCTTGTTCTTCTCGCTCAGCACGGCAGCGGCCACCCGCTTGAGATTGCTGTCCGGGAAGGTGAGCCGCTCGCCGTCACGGTCCCTGAACACCGTATCGGGCGCGGGCGCGTCTAGTTGCACACGCTTGAGCTCGGGCATGGGCTTGCGGCCCAGCTTGGGCGGTGGCTTGCGGCCTGGGGCGGGCTTGAAGGGCCGTCCGGCTGCTCCTTCCTTGCGCTCGCCTCTGCCGTCTGAGCTCCTATCCGAACCCCTTGCCCCCGGACCACGCTCGCCCGCGGCGCGTTCCCCTGGTCCGCGCCGCGCCGGATTGGTGGGCGACTTTGCCCCGCCGGGCCGCCGCTCACTCTGCGTCGTGCGGCTCCCGGCTGGTTTTGCGGTGTCTGTTCTGGCCCCCGTCCTGCCGCTTCCTGCGCTCTCTACCTCACTACCGCGCGAGGTGGTGCGTTCCCGCGCGGGCTTCACTGTGTCCCGCGTGATGCCGCCGCGTCCCTGCGCCGTGTTGCGCTTGGGGGCGCGTCCCCGTGATCCCTTCTTTGGCCCCGTCATGCGGTCAGTCTAACGGCTGGGAGGAATGGCTGCTGAAAAGCGCTGCCCTGCCCTCCCGGGCTGTGCGCCATACGCCTGCTAGCCCACCCCCAGAAACTCGACCCGCACGCCCGAGTCCTCTGCCGATTGCCGGGCGCTGAGCAGCCGCGCTTGGGCATCCGGGCGCAGGGCGCGCTCGGGGCGCTGCCACAACGCCTGGGCCACCTTGCTGGCGCGGCGAACCAGTAGCGATTCTCCGGGCTGGGCCAGTTCCACCGCCGCCAACAACGCCTGGGCGCTGGGCGGCACATCCGACAGGGGATCGAGGGTGACGTGCGCCGTAACCCGCTCGCCGCTGCGGCGCAGGCTGACGCGCGCCTCGGCCATGGCGGGGCGCTGCTCAATCAAAACGTCGGCCTGGGTCAGGTCCAGGTTGGGTGTGCCATTGCCACGCCGCGCGTCGTTCGCCAGATGGTGGGCCGAGAGCATGTGGCGCCGGGTGCGCGGCGTGTATCCCACCCGCAGCGTCACGCCACGCCCCTCGGCCTCGTCCATCACCTCGCGCGCCAGATCGCCCAGATGCTGGCCCCCGCGCCCGCGTGAGACAGCGGCGATCACCGCCTGATTGTCGGTGAAGACGCTGAGCGGTTCCCCCGCCGGGGCCAGTCTCACCGCCTCCAGCACCGCACGCAGTTCTGCAGCGTTGTTGTCGGGAGCGACGAGGCGGCCCTGGAAACGTTGGGCCAGACTCCCTGGCGTCCGCAGCACCAGCCCCCAGCCGCCCACGCCGGAACCATCCGGAAGTTCGTGCCAGCTGGCATCCACGTAGGCGTGATTCACTGCCTGCCTCCCCCCCGGCGTTGTGCGGCGCTCCGTCCTCCTGTCCTGTTCACCGTGAGAAGGAGTCTAGCAACCCGCCGAGGAGAGCCCAGTGGAATGTGGAAAGAGACAAAGGAAGGGCAAGGGGCGTGGGCAAGAAATCTAGTTTTGAAGAAGGAACCGGAGCGCCCCTGGCAGCCGCACCTTCCACGCCGTTTCGCGGTGGATTCCTTCTGGGTCCGCCTGAAAGTGCAGACGCTCGCCCAGGCCCTTTTCCAGCAGCAGATCGCGCATGGCATGGGCGTCGTTCCAGTACGCCTGTTCCTGCTCCGGATGATCGTTGCCTTCCCTGCCGCCGATGTCCAGCCACATCCTGCCCCTGATCGGCGGGCTGCTCCGCACCCGCCCGAACGCCTCGCCCGCGCAAGCCCAGAACGCCGGACTCATGACGCCTGCACCGCCAAACACGTCCGGGCGCGTCAGCAGGCCGTGCAGGCTGATCAGGCCGCCCATGCTGGAGCCGATCAGGGTGGTGTGTTTGGCGTCCGGCAGGGTTCGCAGGTGGGTGTCCACCAGCGGCTTGACGGTCTCGATCAGGAAAGCGAGGTAATCGTCGCCTCCGCCCCCACCGGGAACCTCTGGCGGAAAGCCCGGATGGCGGACCGGGCTGTACTCGTGGTAACGCCGCTCATTCCCGTTGGGAATGCCGATGGCAATGGCTTCCAGCCCCTCTGCGGCCAGCATCGTCAGCGTCTCATCGGCGCCCCACTCGCTGACGTTGTAGCTGGTGGCCGCATCGAACACGTTCTGACCGTCGTGGAAATAGACCACCGGGTAGCGCTTCTCCGGCTGCGATGCGTACGAGGGCGGCAGCCAGGCCAGCATGGTGCGGGCGGCGTGATTGGCGTCACCCACCCCCTCCCACTGGAGGAGCGTTCCGGTCACGGTGCTGTCCGGCTGCGCGGCGTACGGTTGCCAGCTCATGCGCCCACCCCATTCTCCCTGTCGATCAGGTACTCCATGCCAAGACGGTATCCCAGAAAACCCAGACCGCTGATCTTGCCCCGGCAGACGGCCGCCGTCACGGATCTGTGCCGGAATTCCTCGCGGGCGTCCACGTTGCTGATATGCACTTCTACCACGGGCAGCGGCTGGCCCGAGATGGCGTCGCGCAGGGCGTAGCTGTAGTGCGTCAGCGCGCCAGGGTTGATCACGATGCCGGAAAAGCCCTGTTCCTGTGCCTCCTGAATCCATTCGAGGAGCTGGCCCTCGTAATTGCTCTGGCGGCAGGTGACGGCCTTACCCAGCTCCGCACCCCAGGCCTCGCACTGGCGCTCCAGATCCTCGATGGTCTGCGAGCCGTACACACCCGGTTCACGCAGGCCCAGGCGGTTGAGGTTGGGGCCGTTGAGGATCAGCAGCATGGGAGGAGGGTAGCAGGGTGGAAGGTCGGGCGCGGCGCAGCAGTGGCTTGATCAGGCAGGTGGAAGTGAGTTCGTCCTCGGTATTCAGCGAGAAGTTGCGGTTCATGGATGTCTGGACGGCGAAGCCTGCCTCTTCCACACATGGTCGGGTTTCCGGATTGCCCGCCAGGGTTAGGCAGGAGATAGGCGACGGTCCCAGTTTGATCGGCAGGTTGTTGGGGGGTGATATTTCCAGACGGGATCGACGCCTAAACTCACTGCTGTGGATCCGCTATTGGGCCGTTTCTCTTAACGGGTTCGGCGTGACAGGTCTACGCCCTGGCTGAGAGGAGGGCTACCTGCGCCTGCCACTCCCCGAACACCTCCCGCAGAACCCCTTCCGGCACGCGGGCCAGATAAGGACGCGCCAGTTCATGCAGCAGCACGAAGCGTACGCCCTGTGAGTCGGCCTTCTTGTCGCGGGCCATGTATGGCATCACGTCCTCGAAGGTGAGACGGAACAGGGGCGCAGGCCGCTGCCAGTTCAGAAAAGCCAACGTGTGCGGCGTCAGGTCCGCACCGCCCACTGCGTGGGACAGCAGCGCAGCGTAATGCATCCCGTAACCCACAGCCTCGCCGTGCGTGACCGCGTGATTGGTCACCGCCTCCAGCGCGTGCGCCAGCGTGTGGCCGAAGTTCAGATACGCCCGCTCACCCTGCTCAGTGGGGTCACGGGTCACGACGCCGGCTTTCACGGCAATGGCATCGGCCAGGGTGTCTTCGAGATTCATGCCGCCGGGTTTGAACTGGGGCGAGAGAACACGCTCCAGCAAACTGGGGTCCGAAATCAGACCATGCTTGTAGGCCTCAGCAGCGCCCTCGCGGAATACGGCGTCGGGCAGCGTTGTGAGTGTGTCGGTGTCACACCATACCGCTCTTGGGGGATGAAAAGCGCCCACCAGATTCTTGCCCTCGGGCAGGTTGACACCGGTTTTGCCCCCCACTGCCGCGTCGACCATGCCCAGCAGCGTCGTGGGGAGCGTGTAGAAGGCCACGCCGCGCAGATAGCTGGCCGCCGCGAAGCCCGCCAAATCGGTGGCCGCGCCGCCGCCCAGACCCACGACCGCCCCGTCGCGGGGGATGTTGGCGGCAGCCAGCCGGGACAGCACGCTGCCCAGCACCTCAAGCGTTTTGCAGTCGTCGCGCGCAGGTACCTCGATGGTCACAGTGGGGGAGAGGCTGGCCCGTACCGCCTCCACGAACTGTGCTGGAAGGTCTGCCGGATGAATCAGCGCGATGTGGCGTTGCGGAACCTGCAGTCGAGACAATAGGCCTGAGCCAATCTCCACCCCATACGCCTGCGGCCCGCCGACCTCAATCCGTCGCACGGTCCGCCAACGCTTCGGGGGCCTCGGCCCAGGCGTGGGCAGCGTCGGACCAGTTCCAGAGGCGCTCGATGATCTCCTCCACGATTTCCTCAGAGGGCCGGCCATCGCTGTGAACGTGGATGGTGCCCTGGCGATACACGCCCTCGCGCTCGTCCATCAGGCTGCGGATGCGGCCCAGGGGGTCCTCGGCGCGCAGCAGCGGGCGGTCACTGTGCTTGGTGCGCTGGTACACGGTTTCGGGCGTGGCCCACAGAACCACCACCGGGCCACGTTCCAGCAGCGTGCGGCGGTTGGCCTCATGAATGAACGTGCCGCCGCCCAGGCTGATGACGGCGTGTTCCAGCCGGGAGACGCGGCGCACCACCTCGGCCTCGCAGGAGCGGAAGTAGCCCTCGCCCTCCTGTTCAAACACCTCGGGGATGCTCTTGCCCACCACCCGCGTGATCAGCTTGTCGGTGTCCACGAAATGCAGTGCCAGGGCGCGCGACAGCTCCCAGCCCACCCGGCTCTTTCCAGTCCCCATGAAGCCAGCCAGCGCCACCCAGTCGACTGGGCGTTCGATCAGGCCCGTACTCCACATGGGTGACAGTCTAGAGGACTCCTCCGTGTGCGGGGTAACAATGGCACGGTCTGGAGGTTCGGACGGGGCAGCCAGGAGCGCCTGAAGCTCGTGCTCCACGCATTCGGTCAGTCCCACCAAGGTTGCCTCAGAGCGGGGCGACACTGTGCTGACCTCTCCCAGTGCCACTAGTACGACTGCGCGTAGGCGCGCGCCGCCGCCACCCGCTCCTGCAACTCGCTCAGGGTGTCGCCGCCGAATTTCTCCTGAATAGCGTCTGCGATGACCAGGCCGATCACGCATTGCAGGATGACTCCGGCAGCAGGCACGGCGGTGGTGTCGCTGCGCTCACGGGCCGCGTCCGACGCCTCATGCGACACGACGTTGACGGTAGGGAGCGGCTTCATCAGGGTGGCAATCGGCTTCATCGCCACGCGGACGACCAGTTCCTCGCCGTTGGTCATGCCCGCCTCCAGGCCCCCCGCCCCATTGGTGTCGCGGGCGTAGGTGCCGTCACGATAATGGATGGCGTCGTGCACGCCGCTGCCGGCCTTCAGGGCGTTGTCGAAGGCCCGCCCAATCTCCACACCTTTCATGGCCTGCACGCTCAGACACGCCTGCGCGATGCGTCCGTCGAGCTTGCGGTCCCAGTGGACAAAGCTGCCCAGGCCCACTGGCAGCCCGCGGAAGCGCACCTCCAGGATGCCGCCCAGCGTGTCGCCGTCCTTCTTGGCCGCGTCGATCCGTTCGCGCATTCTCTCAGCGGCGTCAGCGTCGGGCGTTCGCAGGTCGCTGTCCTCAATGGCGTCCAGCGCGTCCCAGCTGAAATCCTGTTTCGTCTCGATTCCGGCCAGACTGGACACGTAGTTCGCGCCCTGGATGCCCAGCTCCTCCAGCAGCTTCAGGGCCACGCTGCCCACCGCCACCCTGGCCGCTGTTTCGCGGGCGCTGGCGCGTTCCAGCACGTCGCGCAGGTCCTTGTGACGGTACTTGATCCCGCCGGTCAGGTCCGCGTGGCCGGGGCGGGCGTCGGTGAGGGCTTTCTTGCGCGGCTCCCCGCCCGGTTCCGGCGACATGATCTCGGTCCAGTTGCGATGGTCCCTGTTTTCGATCACCAGCGCAATCGGCGCTCCAGTGGTGCGCCCTGCCCGCACGCCACTCAGGATTGCCGCCTCATCGGTCTCGATCACCATGCGCCGCCCACGCCCGTAGCCGCCCTGCCTCCGCCGCAGCCACGGGTCAATGTCGCCCTTGCCCAGCGGCAGTCCCGACGGCACCCCCTCGATGATGGCCGTCAGTTGCGGCCCGTGCGATTCTCCAGCGGTCAGATACCTCATATGGGCCGACTGTAGCGCCCACCCTCTGCCTGCCAAGGGGCCATGCCCAAACAGGGCGGGACGCGGCAGGGGCCGCAAAAAGCCCCCCTCCTGTATACGGAGGGAGGCGGGAAGGCCGGGCGCGACTTTACTTGACGATGTTTCCGGTAATGACCACCAGCAGCTGGGTCTGCTCTTTCTTGGTGGTTTCCTTGCCGAACAGGCCGCCGATCACGGGAATGCTCGACAGGAAGGGCACGCCGTCGTTGTTGCGGGTTTCTCTGGTCTTGAGCAGGCCGCTTAGGAGCAGCGTCTCACCGCTCTTGAAGGTCAGGGTGGTCTGCGCTTCGCTGTTGGTGAACTGCAGCAGGTTGGGCACGGTCGAGGCGGTGATGGCGGTAGTCAGATCGTTGACCTGGCCGCGTACGCGCATGGTGATCGAGCCGTCTGGTGCCACCTGGGGGTTGTAGAAGTCCAGGTTCACGCCGTAGTCGATCTGCTTCTGAATCCCAGGGACGTTGGCGGCCGCCGAGGGAATGTTGATCTCCAGCCGTCCGCCGGACTTGATGGTGGCTGCCGCGTCAGCGGAGGCGTTCTGGGTCTGACCCGCGCTGCCCAGCGAACGCTGGCCGCTCTGCATGGTGATCGCGCCGTCGTAAACGCTCTTGGACAGGCCCTGGTTCTGCAGGGTGTTCAGGGTCGCGCCCAGGTTAAAGCCCATCAGGCTCTGGGTGGGATTGAAGGCTGCGCCCAGGCCACCGCCCCCCGCTGAGACAGTGAAGCCGCCAAAGCCTACCTTCCAGTCAATGCCCAGGCTACGGCCTGCCGATTCGGTGATTTCCTGAATGCGGACCTGCACGTTGATCTGCGGCACTTTCTGGTCCAGCTGAGGAATCAGCTGGGCCACCTGCTCGACCTGGGCCACTGTGCCGCGCACGATTACGGTGTTGGTGCGCTTGTCGGCGATGATGGTGGCGGCCTGGGTGGTGGCCGCGCTGTCTGTCCCAGCGGTTCCCGCGGCCTGGGATTGCAGCGGAGCATTAGCGACGGGACCGCTGGTGTAGGGCTGCCCGGTGATCGGGTTAATCAAGGTGGCGTTGGGGGTCAGGGTGTTCGGGGTCACGTCCCGCGCCAGAGTGCCTTCCAGAGTGGCCTTCACTTCCTCGGCGCTGGCATTGATCAGCGTGAAGACGCGCTGCACGGTGCTGGCAGCCACCGGCGCGGGCTGATCCACCTGACCCAGCAGGGCCAGCGCGGCGCTGAGCTGATCCTGGGCCCCGCTAATCACCAGCCTCTCGGTGGTGCCGATGGGCGTGACTTTGAGGCCCGGATACTGCGCGGCCAGGAACTTGGTCACGTCTTCGGATTTTCCTTTGGCGGAGTAGACCTGGACCGACGTCTTGGGGTCCAGGGCGACGCTGACAGGGCGGTCGACCTGAGCCAGCAACTTGAAGGCTTCCCCCAGCTGGTCCTCAGGGCCGCTGACGACCACCTGTCCGGTGGTGCCCATTGCAGACACCTTGAGGCCAGGGTACTGCGCGCCCAGCAGGCCCACCACGTCTTCCTGACGGCCATTGACGCTGTACACCCGCTGGACATTGGGAATCGGGGTGGGCTTGACCACGGCGGGGGCCGACGCCTGGGCGGCGATGATCTGCGAGAGCAGTCGCTCGACCTGGGCCACTTCCTGGTTGGTGCCCCGGATGATCACGCTGTTCGAGGCCGGCTCGGCGACGATCCGCATGGTGGGCGAATCCAATACGATTTCCTCCTGG
This sequence comes from Deinococcus humi, assembly GCF_014201875.1. Classification (NCBI taxonomy): domain Bacteria; kingdom Thermotogati; phylum Deinococcota; class Deinococci; order Deinococcales; family Deinococcaceae; genus Deinococcus; species Deinococcus humi. The sequence continues at coordinate 26,542 of NZ_JACHFL010000026.1, forward strand.
CTGGCCTCAGTGGTGGTGGCCTGCGCTCCGGCAACGTTGGCTCCCGCCGGAGCCGCATTGGTCTGGCTGCTCGTGATCTTGCGCAGGCTCCCGAAGGACAGCTTGAGCTGGCGCTCGGTGTCGGCGGCGCTCAGGCTGGCGGGCAGTTTGACAATCTTCTGGATAGGCTTGATGCCCACCCGCAGCACAGTCTTGCCGCCAATGCCCAGCGACTCGTAGCTCAGGCCGTAGATGTCCAGCACCAGGGGCCAGACCTCGTTGAAGGGCTTGTCTTTGAACGAGTAGGACACGACGTTGCCCATGCCCGTCGCTGCAGCGCCGGTGGGCGCCGCGACACTGTTGGCCAGCAACACGCCGTCCACCGAGGGTTCGATGATGATCTCGTACCCCGCGCTCATGGCCAGGGCGACGAGCATGGAGGCTAGATCGCTGCCCGCACGGCGGACTTCGAAGGTGACCTTGGCGACCGAAAGCTGAGGGTCGGAGACGATGGTCTGTGCGGGGCTGGCGCTGATGGCGGGTTTGGGAGTGGCGTTACTAGGCGTGGCGGGAACAGTCTGGGCGGGGGCGGTCTGCGCGGCGGCCATGCCGAGCGCGGCGGTCAGCAGGAGGGCATAACGGTTCATCATGGCTTGGCTCACCTTTGGTCCAGTTCGAGAGTTTTGAGGTCATTGCCCAGGCTCAGCACAGCGCTGGTGGCGCTGACTTCCTTGACGGTGACCTGAGAATCGGGCAGTGTCTGGCCCACGGCAACGACCACGTAGCCGTCCTGGCCCCGGAAGATGGCGGTGTTGATGGGGCCGAGCACGGCGGCGTTGAAGGCCAGCTGCCGTTTCTGCACGAACTGCTCGAGCTGGCTTGCGGCAGGGGCGGGTTCCGCCGTGTCCTGGTCTTGTGCAGCGGCGTCCTGGCCGAGCGCGGTGATGACCTGTGGTATGCCGGGGACCGGGCGGCTGGTGGCCGTGCTGTTTGCCGTGGCTGAACCAGCAGCGGACGGGTTTGCAGAGGGCGACGCGGCGGGTCTGGACACCGCGGTCGGGACGCGGGTCACGCTGGGCACGTTCATCCCGGCAATGGGCGGTGCGATGGGTTTGGGCGGTTTGGGGGCGGTGACGACCACATTGCCCTGCGGAGTGGTGCGGGTCGGGCTGCCCGCAGCATTCGGGGTTCTGGAGGCAGCCGCGCTTGAGCCCGTTGTTCCCACGGTGCTACCGCCGATCACGGTCACGCCAGAATCACCGCTGGTGCCGGCGATGGTGCGGTCCGGCGTGCTGCCCGAGACCGTCGCTCCAGAGCCCGTGCTGTCAGGGATAGCGGGGCTGACCAGACCGGTGCTGCCGTCCCCACCGGGGATGACGGGCAGGCCGCTCAGGCTGCCGGATGAGGCCCTGACGCTGCCGCCTGCGCCGGGGATCGGGGTGATGGCCAGCGGTCCGGCGCTGCTGGGTGTGATCGGGGTGATCTGAACATCGCTGTTCTGGTCCCCGGAGGAGGAGGGGATGGACGTGCGGTCTGGTGTGATTGGTGTGCTGACGCTGACTGACGTGCTCGCCGTGGTCTGAGCGCTCTCGTCCAGCTTGAGGGGCCGGAAGGGGTTGTTGCTAGGAATGGCAGCGATGCTGGCCTGTGGGTTGATCCCGCCCGGCGTGGTGGAGTCCGTGCTGACTGCGTCGCTGACCTCGGGGGTGGGGAAGGGGGGAATGACCTCGATTTCCACCGGCCGATTGGGTTGCACAGCCAGCGTTCCGGGCGTCCCTGCACTGCCTGGATCAGTCTCGCCGCTGCCTGAAGCGACGGGGCGGTCTGAGGGCAGACCGGTGTCTGTTCCAGGCAAGGCCGCAGCTGCCGCAGGAGTACGGTCGGCAGTTGCAGTCCCGTTGTTGGCCCCTGAGGTAGTGGTCTCAGCTGCTGTGCTGCCGGTCTCGGGCTCGATAGCGTCGGTGCCAGTCTCTGCTGAGCCTGCGCTGGACGGCGCACTTCCCTGTTCGGGCAGGGCGCTCGCCGCCCGGCTGTTGGTCCAGACGTACCACGCGCCGATCAGGGCCACCATCAGCAGCAGTAGCAGCAGCAGTTTCATCTCGCGGGAGAGTTTGATGGGCGCGCGGGTCACTGGGTTCCTCCTGGGTCACTGGGCGCTGCGGCAGGCGCCTGTGGATCGTCCGTGGCCTGCGCGCTGGCCTGGGCCGGGTCAAAGGTGTACACGGTCAGGCCCAGGGTGCCTTCCAGTTCAGGATCAAAGCTGGTCGCACTGGGCAGCTGCAGTGCCACGTTGCTGACGGTGGTGAAGCGGCCGGCGGTTTCCAGGGCGCGCAGGGTCTCGAAGATCTGGGTGAACTTACCGCTCATGCCCACGTTCAGGCCGATGGGCCGCACGCCGCCGGGCAGTCCGGTGGCCGCGCCGCCACCCTGGACCGAGAAGGTGTTGAGGGTGGCCCCGGTGGCCGCCGTGGTGCGGCGCAGTTCATCGAGGACCGCGCCGAAGTTGGCGGCGCTGGGCAGAGCCGTCAGGAATTCTTGCTGGTCTGTGCGCAATTCGGCGACACGTTCACGCAGTGCGGGCAGCCCCTGGGACGCCGAACGCATGAGGGTCACGCGGGTCTGGAGGGGTTCAAGCTGGCCTTGCAGATCCGTGATCTGCTGCTGCCGGGGCTGGAAGCGCAGGACGAACCACAATGCGAGCACCAGCATACAGACGGCCAGTACGATTAGAAACAGATTTCGGGGAGAGAGTTTAGTTGACACTGCCCGCTCCTTGTGCCGGCGAGGCTGCTGGCGCGGCAGAGGCCGTTCCGGGAGCAGGCTGCAAGGCCGCAGCCGGGGTTTCTTCGCCGGCAGGTGGGGCGCCCACGATTCCGATGCTGGCCGTGAAGGTGTATTGCGGTTTGGCTTCCACGCTGCCGCCCTGGGCCAGCTTGTCCTGAGCGGCGCTCTGCAACGACTTGAAGTTGACGCCAAAATTGGGACTGTTCTCGTAGAGCTTCAGGAAGTTCACGACGGCCTCCTGACTGCTGGCCGTGCCGCTCACGTCGATCTCACGCGTGACGGCCTTGCCCGTATAGATGCCGCCCTGCTGCAAGCTGCTGAGGTTATTGGCGTCCATTGCCCGAATACTCAGTGAATTGACGGCCACGCTGCTGTCGCCGGGGAGCTGCTCGGTGAAGGTGGCCAGATCGTTGGTCCAGTACGTCTTGCCGGTCTTGAGCTGCTCGGCGATGGCCGTGACCTGCTCCAGTGACCGGGCCTCGGCCGTCAGGGTGTCGAATTCCTGCTTGGCCGGGGTCAGGGCGGCCACCTCGCCGTTGAGGGCATCAAGTTCGCGGTTCAGGTCGCCGACGCGGGTGGCCGTGACGACCTCAGGAATCAGGATGGCGGCCACCGTCAGTGGGACGAGGGCGTAGGTGGCGTAACGCCACGCGCTGGGTGCGGATTGCTTACGGTACTGGGCGGGGAGCAGGTTGATTTCAACCACGGCTGCCCACCCCCCGGAGCGCCAGGCCCAGCGGCACGGTGAACTCAGGCGCGTTGGTCTGGAGGTAACCGGTATCCACGCCCGCCTGATCGGTCTGCACGGTCAGCCAGGGACTGGCGATTTCCACCCGGAAGCCCAGCGCGTCACTGATGGCTGCTGCCAGCCCGCGTAGTTTCGCGCCGCCCCCCGCCAGGAAGGTCCGGTCAATGACCACGTCACCGCTCTGGACCCGGTAGAACTCCAGCGAGCGGCGGATCTCGGTAATCAGGTCGCCCAGCACCGGACGCACCACCTCGAACACGCGGGCCGGGCTGTACTGTTCGCGGGCCATGTCGAAGTTCAGCAGGTCTTCCTCGTCCTCGGTGGGGGTGGTCGCTGTGGCGTAGCCCAGCTTGACGTCCTCGGCGGCGCTGAAGTCCAGATCAAAAGACTTTTGCAGCGCCGTGGTGAAGTCGTCGGCGGCCACATTGATGTTGCGGGCCATCAGCACCCGGTCCCCACGCACCAGATTGATCACCGAGCTGCTCGCGCCGATCTCCATCACCAGGGCCACCTCGCCGGATTCCGTGTAGTTGCTGCCGGTCAGGGTGCTCTTGGTCAGGTGTTCGCCCAGCAGGTTCCCGCGTAGGGCGCGCAGGGTCGCGAAGCTCTTCAGGTCGATCACGGTGGGTTCCAGCCCCGCCAGTCGCAGCACTTCGATCTGCCGCGCCACGGCTTCGCTGGGGGCGGCGGCGATTACCACTTCCAGCTGGCCGTCCTCCGGAATGGTGGCCGGATCATCGAGAATGTCGAAATCCAGGCTGACATCGTTGATCGGATACGGGATGTAGCGCTCGGCCTCCCACTTGATGGCTTCCTGAAGGTCCTTGCGGTCCATCTTGGGCACCATGATGTTGCGCGTGACCGCCGACTGGTTGGGCACGGCGGTCACGGCGTAACGGGTGGTGATGCGGTGTTCGGCCAGCAGGTTGCGCAGTTCGGTGGCGACCGCCTGGGGTTCAACGACCAGACCGTCCTGCATGCTGCCAATGGGTGTGGGCGTCATGATGGCGTGCAGCAACGAGGGCGGCGAACCGGCCCGCAGCGACACCACCTTGATGGCGCTGGTGCCGATTTCCACCCCGAGCGCAGCGGGACGCGGGTTGAGCAGACGTTGTACGAAACTAGACATTCTCCCTCCAGATCAAGGTGGTTTTTATCAGGTGCTCATCTGGCGGGAGCTGTTCCAGACGCGAAAAGAGAGGAAAGGACGGCGGACGTCGGGGCGGGAAACTGGGGCTGCCATAAGCTCCCCCATGCAATCATCCGGGTGCTTACCGAACTCTGACATGGTCAAAAGTCATGCTGGCGCGGCCCGGTGGCCTGACGCCTCGGGGCAGGTTCTCAGGCCGCCCAGTTCTAAGACGTACGGCGTTCCTGAAACGCTTCTACTTTAAGAAATGCATGAAGCAAGCTTGAGAGACCTCAAATGTTTCCGGCTCCGGTGTGTTCTGCCTAATACGAATCGATGCCCTGAGGGTCGTAAAGAGAAATAGAAGGTCTGGCCGCCAGCACTGGGATTTTGTCGGTGCTGACGGCCGACCGCCTACGGCCTATCTTTCCCGCAGGTCTGGACCAAAAACGCGAACTTGGCCTTGCGGGCTGACGGTCACCACGTCACCGCCCACCAGTCCGATTCTCCCTGGCCCGTGCTGGACGCGGCCTACGACTCCGCCTGCCGCATCCAGTCGTTGCAGCTCACCGTTGCTCAGGCGATAACTGCCAAAGGCGCTGACGATGCCCGGCACGTCCGCCGACCGGGCACCGCTGGGAGTGGGGCGCAGGTACGGGCCCGCCCCACTTTCCAGCACCACGCCGTCGCCCACTCGGACCAGTTTGCCGCCTAGCAGCGCGTAATCCTGGCCATTGCCACCCGTAATGGCCGCCGCGGGAGCGCCGATCACGCCGCGCGTCGGCGCTCCAGCGTAGGTCACGGCGGTGCCGTCCTCGCGGTAGGCGCGGGTGTTGCTCAGGGCCACCACCCGTCCCACCATCACCGTCTGCGCGGCGCGGTCAAGCGTGATGACCGCCCCCAGACTTGGGATGGCGGCCCAGGCGTCCCCGCCGTTCCAGCCCACGTCCACCGCCAGGGGCAGGCCAGGGCAACTGACGCGGTAGGAGGGCGCACGTGCCACGCAGGCCCTTCCGCCCGATACCCACGCCGCGCCCTCGGGGGCAAAAGCGGCCCGGAAGGCGGGATCGGCGGGTGTGGCAACCACAACTGGGTCAGCGGGTTGAGGCTGTGCCGGGGCGGGGGCGCAGGCCATCAACGGCAGCAGTCCGCAAGACAGGGTGAGAAGGCGGCGCATGGAACCCATTGTTCCCGGCGTTAGGCTCAGCTGCATGAGGCAGCCCATCACCGTCTTCGCCCGCACCCGGGAACAGTTCGACAGCGCACGACTGAGCTATCAGCGTCCGGACGTCGCGTTCTTCTCGGCAGGCGCGTGCCAGATTCTGGCCTTCGCGTTCCTTGAGACGTATCCGCACGCAGGCTTCCGGCCCCGTTTTATTTATCCCACCCCTGGTTTCGATGGCAGCCACGTGTATGTCACCGACGGCCAGACCGCCTTTGACGCCCAGGGCTACGTGTCTGAGATAGGACTGCTGCGCCGCCACCACGCCGCCTACGCCCCGTATTGGCAGGGGGGAGTCGAGGACATCACTGTGCCAATGGCCGAATTCTGCGCGGCCAACGATCACGCCGCGCCCTGTTACTTTCCACCGGGGGCTTGGGAACGGGCCCTGGCGTACCTGCGTCAGTTTCCGGCGCCTCAGTCTGCGCTGGCGCTGTCTCGAAACTGAAGGAGGGCGTCCACCACGACATCGAGTCCCACCCCCGCCTGCGCCCGTTGCTCCGCCGTCCACGAGATGCCCCGGCTGGCCTTGACCAGCACCACATCACCGTCCTTGACCTCTTCCAGCAGGGCGGCGATCAGTTCCGGCACGGTTCCGTAAACCCGCTCACCCAGCTCAGCGGCAAACTCACCGACGCCGTAGGTCAGGTCGGCTCTGGCCCGCGCTTCCTGGCCCACCTGGGCGTGCAGGGCGCGTTCGGTGTCGCCCAGCTCCAGCATGCGCCCCAGCACGCTGATACGTCGGCCCGGCAGAGCGTGCAGGGCACCCAGCGCAGCGGACACCGCCACAGGCGAGGCGTTGTAGGCATCGTCAATGACCGTGAAGCGGCCCTGGTGGACGCGGTAGCGCCCCCCCGGCACGCTGACGTCCAGGAGTCCCCTGGCCGCTTCCGTAAGTGGCACCCCCGCTTCCCGCGCCAGCAGCAGCGCCAGCACGGCCGCCTCGGCCTGAACCTGGGCGGCCAGGGGAAGCTGGACGTTGACGCCACCAAAGGTGAAGGTGGCTCCCTGCGGCGTGATCTCCAGGCCCTGACCTGCGTGCGTCACATTCCCGAAGCCGTAGCTCTCCGCCCCAGGGTAGAACGGCGCGGCCTGTGCGCCCACCAGTCCACGTGCTCCGTTCAGGATGACGCCCTTCTCGCGCACGATGTTCTCGATGCTGCCCAGCTGTTCCAGATGCGCCGGGCCAATCGCGGTGACCACACCCACGTCCGGGCGAACGAGCTCTACCAGTTCAGCCATCTCGCCGGGTCGGTCAATGCCCATTTCCACCACCAGCGGGCGATCCGAAGCCCCGAACTCGATCAGAAAGCAGGCGATGGCGGGCTGCGTGTTGAACACTGGCATGAAATGAGCGTTCAGCGCCGCTGCCGCGTACGCTTTGGCCGTGGTCTTGCCCGCGCTGCCCGTGATGCCGATCACCCGCACGTTTTTCGCCCGCTCAGCCTTTGCCCAGGCCCGCAGGGCAGCCCAGGCCTCGGGCACGCGCACGGCGCGGGGCACGTCCAGATCGGTCAGCACGAAGGGCGCACCCGCCTCTAGCGCCGCCTCCACGAAGCGGTTGCCGTGCATCGTCTCACCGGGCAGAGCGACGAAGGCCACCTCGGGGCCAGCCTCGCGCGAATCCCAGGTCAGCCGCTGAGCGGGGCGGGCTTCCGGGTGGACGGTGGCAGAAAAGGGGAGGGGGGCGTGTGGATTGGGCATCGTCCATCAGATTAACGCGGCGGATTATCGGTAGCCTGGAACCCATGGCTGACCATCACCTGAGTGCCGAATCCATCCACACCGTCTGGGACCGCACGCTCCCGCCCGCACTGAAGGTGTCGCCCGGTGACAGCGTTACCTTCGACACCCTGGACGCCTCGGACGGTGGGGTGGCGCGGCGGGTGGTGGCGGGGGAGCTGACGGCCCCCGCTGATCTGGAGGCCCTGATCCACGCCGATGCGTTTCCTGCGCGGAATGCGCCGCGCGGCCACCCGTTAACTGGCCCCATCTTCGTGGAAGGCGCACAACCCGGTGACACCCTGAGTATTGACCTGCTGGAGGTCAGGCCCGCCGCCTGGGGCTGGACGGCCTGTCGCCCCGATGGAATCGGGCTGCTGGACGCCGTGCTGGCTGGTGAGGGCCTGCAACCTTACACGCATTTCTGGGATCTGCGGGCAGGCAGTCACACGGATTTTTTGCCGGGGATTCGACTGCCGCTGGCCTCCTTTCCCGGTGTGATTGGGGTTGCGCCCGCTGCGAACGGTCCCCATCCCACCGCGCCACCCCGCCAGGTGGGCGGGAATATGGATATCCGGCAACTGGTGGTGGGCAGCACGCTGTATCTGCCGGTAGAGGTGCCCGGTGCGCTCCTGTCAGTGGGAGACCTGCATGCCGCTCAGGGGGACGGAGAACTGTCCGGTACGGGCATCGAGATGGCCGGGCAGATCACGCTGCGCGTCGGTCTGGAGAAAGCGGCTGGCCTGACCACGCCTGAGTTCGTCACCCCCACGCATGGCGGCAGCAGCCAGCGGTGGCACGCCACCACGGGCCACGATCCGGACCTGATGACCGCTGCCCGCATCGCCTTGCGTGCGCTGCTGCGGCGGTTGACGGCGCGCGGCCTGAGCCTGGAGCAGGCGTATGTGCTGTCGAGCGCTTGCGTCGACTTGAAGATCAGTCAGGTGGTGGACGCACCCAACTACACCGTCAGCGCCTTCCTGCCGCTGGATATCTTTGTGGACTGACGGGCAACGGAGCTGGTGGCCTCCACCCACAGCAGAAGGTCCACGCGAAAGGGCCGAGGCGATTGGCCTCGGCCCCAGCGTAAATCCGAGTCTATTCCAACGTGACGAGGTAGTCGTAGAGATCCGGCCCGCCCGCGTGCGCCTCCACCTCCGCCCCGTCGAACTGCTCGCCGATGCGCCCGGCCAGCGCGTCCAGATCGGCCTGCGTCTTCTGTGGGCCGCCGAACACCGTGATGATCTCCTGTCCGTCGTAAGCGTCCGTCAGCATTTTCAGCACGCTGTCCTCGGGGGTGCCGCCAGCCTGCACCAGCTCGTCGTCCTGCAAGCCGATGACGTCGCCCTCGGCGATGGCGAGCGTCTCACCCTTCTTAGTGGTGATGTTGGTGGTGCGGCTGGCACGCGTCACTTCGAAGGTGGTCACGGCCTGCGAGGCCCCGGTCATGGCTTCTTTCAGCTCGTCTGCAGGGATGTCGGGCTGGAAGGCCAGGGCCGCGCCCATGCCCTGGCCCAGCGTGCGTGTGGGAACCACCACGGCGCGGCCTTCCATCAGCTCCATCGCCCGTTCGGCGGCCATCAGAACGTTCTTGTTGTTGGGCAGCACGATCACGCGCTCAGCACTGACGCTGCGGACAGCGTCTACGATGTCCTGCACGCTGGGATTGGCGGTCTGCCCACCCGAGACGATGCGTGCCCCCAGGCTGCGGAACAGCTTAACCAGCCCGTAGCCGTTGGCCACCGCCACCAGTCCCGACAGTGGCAGCTCCTCCTCGGCGCGGGCGGTGGCCCCGGCCATGCCCAGAATTTCGGTGTGCTGCTCGGACATGTCCTCGACTTTAGTCTTGAGCATCCTGCCGTAGCGGCCCACCGTCGCCAGCAGTTCGTCCGGCTCGTTGGTGTGGATGTGGCCCTTGACGTAGCCCTCCGCGCCCACCACCAGCAGGCTGTCGCCGAAGGGGCTGACCAGCTCGCGGATTTCTTCGATGGGCTTGGTGGCCTCGGACATCAGGAACTCGGTGCAGAAACCGAATTCCTCGTTCTCGAACCCCTGCTGGGCGTAGTGGGTGATCTCAGGTGCTGCAGGCAATTCGTCGCCACGCAACTCGGCCAGCATGCCCTGCACGATATACAGGTAGCCCTGGCCGCCGCTGTCGATCACCCCAGCCTGCTTCAAGGCGGGGAGCATCTCGGGCGTCTGGTCCAGCAGCTCCTGGCCCTTGAACAGCGCATTTTCCAGCACCATGTCCACCGTGTCGCCGCGCGCACCCTCGGCGATCCCATGCGCCACGGTGAGGATCGTGCCCTCCACGGGCTTCATCACCGCGCCGTACCCGCTCTTCTGCGCGGCATCAAACGCGCGGATCAGCGTGGGGGCGTCCACCTCCTGTCTGTCCTTGATCACTTCTGCAAAGCCCTTAAGCAGCTGCGACAGGATCACGCCGCTGTTGCCGCGTGCTCCCAGCAGTGCGCCGTAGCTGATCGCGCGGGCCACACCGGCCATGCTGCTCACGTCGGCGGTGTCCAGCTCGCGCCGCACCGATTGCATGGTCAGGTGCATGTTGGTGCCGGTGTCACCGTCCGGGACGGGATAGACGTTCAGGGCGTTGACTTCCTCGCGGAACACCCCCAGCCAGTCGGTGGCGTAGCGCAGCATGCGGGCGAGATCAGCGGGACTCAGGGTGGCCTGGTGGTCAGACACGCTGAACCCCCACCGCATGCACGCGGGTGGCGCTCAACTCGATCCCGGCCAAATTCTTGACGACGTGTTCCACACGCTCGACGATATTGCGCGCCACCGTGGGAATGCTGACGCCGTAGGCCGCCACGATGTACAGGTCTGCGGTGTAGGTGCCGCCGTCCTTTTCCTTGCCGATCACCACGCCGTCACTGACGTTGGCGCGGCCCAGCACGCGGGAAATGCCTTCCTTCAGGTTGGCGGGGGCCATGCCCACCACGCCTGGGATCTCATGGGCGGTCAGCCCGATTAAGGAGGCGAGCGCCGCCTCGGAAATTTGTATGGTGCCAGTCACAGTACCGGCCAGTATACGGGGCGACAGCGTTGCGAAAGGATGGGGTGCGCGTTCTGCAGGTGGATTGCGGCCTGAGACGGCTTGATCCTTACTTTGGCTGTTCTGAAAACTCGGTTCCTCGCTTAGCCCACCCCTTTTGAGATGAGTGGGCCATGTGGTGAGCAAAGGGCTTCCGTGCTGCCTTGTGCCACAGAAAGAAGACGGCCAGACCTTTCGAGCCTGACCGTCTCTGGCATGGGTAGAAGGATCAGTCGCTGGCGGCGGGCTTGCCGTCTGCCTGCTGCTCGCGCTTGGTGACGTTGGTGGCCCCGCGCATGGGAATCACCGGAATGAACGGCACCACGAGAAGGCCCACTACGATGAACCACAGGCTGGTGCCGAACATCCTCGTCATGCTGGCGGTGAAGCCGTTCTTGAGCCCCCTCGCGACCCTCTCGCCCAACTCGTTGGCCTGCTGGTTCAGCGTGGTCTTGATTCCGGCCAGCACGCTCTGGCGGGTCTGTTCTGACATCAGCTCTTCACCCTGGGGGTCAGGCTTAGGCGGATGCGGCAGGAGTCCATCGGGTCGATCTGGCGCTCAATCAGATTCTGTTTGTGAAGCTGGTCCAGATAGCGACTGAGCAGTGTGGGCGGCAGATGCAGGTGCACGGCCAGTGCTTCGGGGTAGCTGTAACCACTGCCGATGCTCTGCAAAACGTTGAAGCGCGGAGAGTCCAGATCGAAATGCGAGGCCAGCACGGGAGCGAAGTCATGCCTGAAAATCGCCATATAGTGCCCATGAACCGGCCCACCAACTCGCCGCTCAGGGGTGGAGCAGAGGAAGTTGGCATCCCTGTACCCCAAGGGAACAGTTCTCTTTAGTCAACTATTCTAACCAGTAAATTGATTATAAGAGTGTGTCGTCGAAGCAGCGACGATGGAGAAACGGACGGGCATGTGGCCTCAGCTTTTGCTGGCCTCTAAATAGCCCTCGTGTCGCCATACAGTCTGAAATGCCATGCAAAGGGGGTGGGAGTCCTGCCCCCACCCCTGCGTTTGAGTTCCCGCTCAGTGCTGCCTGTTCAGCGTGCGGCCCGCTCCACCCGCGCCACCACACGCTCACGGCCCAGGGCTTCGAGCATCTGCGGTAGGTCGGGGCTTTCCAGCGTTCCGGCCACGGCGGCGCGCACCGGGGGCATCACTTTGCCCAGCTTAAGCCCCTTCTCCTCGGCGTAGGCGTGGAACAGGGCGCTCAGGCTCCCAGCATCGAAGCTGGGGAGGTTCTTCAGGCGGCCCGCCAGTTCCGTGAGCTGCTCCCGCGCGCCGTCAATGGCCTTTTGTGCCTTCTCGTTCACCGGGTAATCCTCGGACCAGAAGTAGCCCGTCTTCTCCAGGAAATCACTGAAGACCTCAATCCGTGGGATCAGCAGGCGGGTCACTGCCCGGAAGTAGTCATCCAGTGGCAGGTCGGACTTGTGGGCCGCCAGGTAGGCGTGCAGCCGCCGGGCCACCTCCTCCTCGTCTAGCACTTCACGCAAGTACTTGCCGTTGTACCAGCGCAATTTGTCCTGATCGAACACCGGGCCGCCCAGGGTTATGTCCTCCAGTCGGAAGGTACGCTCGAACTCGTTCAGATCAAAGATTTCCGTGCCGTCCGGATGCGTCCAGCCCATGGTCGCCAGGAAATTCAGCATGGCTTCCGGCAGATAACCCTGATCCATGTACCATTCGACGCTGGTGGGGTTCTTGCGCTTGCTGATCTTCGACTTGTCGGCGTTGCGGAGCAGCGGCATGTGGGCGAATCTGGGGGCGTCCCAGCCAAAGGCGCGGTACAGCAGAACGTGAATGGGGGTGCTGGTGATCCATTCCTCGGCGCGCACCACGTCGGTCACGCCCATCAGGTGATCGTCCACCACGTTTGCCAGATGGTAGGTGGGATAGCTGTCGGCCTTGAGCAGCACCTTGTCGTCGATCTCGGCGTTCTGGAAATGAATCGGCTCGCGCAACAGATCGTTTACCACCGTCTCGCCGTCACGCGGGACCTTCAGGCGGATCACGGCGGCCTCGCCCCCCTCCACCCGCCGCTGTGCCTCGCCAGGGTCAAGGTCACGGCTGGGCACGGCGATCACATGGCCTCCGGCTTGCGCCTGTTCCCGTAGGGCTGTCAGCTCCTCAGGCGTTTCGAAGGCGTAATAGGCGTAGCCGGACTCTACAAGTTGCCGCGCGTGCTGGCCGTACAGTTCGGTGCGCTCGGACTGGCGGTAGGGGCCGTTGGGGCCGTCCTGCAGGGGCGATTCGTCGGGTGTGAGATTCAGCCACTGCATCATCTGAAAGATGCGTTTCTCGCTGTCGGGCACGTAACGGTTGCGATCGGTGTCCTCGATCCGCAGGATGAACTTGCCGCCGCCCTGACGCGCTAGAACAGCGTTGAACAGGCCGATATAGGCGGTGCCCACATGTGGGTCTCCGGTGGGGCTGGGGGCGATGCGGGTCACGGTCGGGCGGGATGACGACATGGGCCACAGGATACGGGGCCGGGCATCTACAGTGGGGCTGGTTCAGAGGCTGTAATGAGCGGCGCAGGAGCCCGCCCCACTGCTTTTCCAGGGCCGCCCGCTATCCTGCTCCCCATGCTCAGCGAGACAGGCACGCAGTTTTTCGGCTATTACCCCGGCACGGTGGCGCTGGTCACGGCGGAACATGGCAGCGTCCGCAATGTCATGGCGGCTGGCTGGCACACCGCCCTGAGCGCCCAGCCCCCGCTCTACGGCGTGCTGATCGGCCGGGAGCGGGCCACCCACGCGTTGGTGGCGGGCAGCGGGACTTTCGGAATTAACTTTCTGCCCGCCACCCATGCCAGGGCCGTGCAGGGCACGGGCGTGCTGTCCCTGCACGATCTCAATCCGGCAGAGGCGGACAAGTTGAGCCGGCTGGGCCTGACCACTCTGCCAGACGCGCCGCTGGCGCTGACCGACGCCTATCTGTACTACCGCTGCCGGGTCATTCAGACCGTCCCCACAGGAGACCATGATCTGTTCGTGGGTGAGGTGCTGGAAGTTCGTCACGATCCTGCCCTCTACGATGATCGGAGACTGTTCACCGGCCAGGCCCCAGTCTACCTGGGGCGCAGTTCCTATGTGAAAACCACACAGGAACGTGAGAGTTATGTTCCCGAAAGCTTCGAGTGATCATCCTTAATGGTCTGGAGGCGGATTTCTGTCATATCCCGCCGTTCCTCTTGCGTCCTTGAGGCCGACAGGCGTATGATGCGAAGGTTGAGAACTGCCCCGGTCCAGGGTTGCACCGCGAGGAGTTTTTCGGCATGCCGCTCCGGCCAGTGACCTGCAGGCTGATGCTGACAGTCCCCAGGGTCCGTCAGGAGTGCGTGATCACCTCAGGGCTTCATCTGTCAACCCGCCGCCCGGCCCCGTACGCGTGGGCTGGCTCCACCTTCCGAGAAAGCTGCATGTCTTTGGAACACCGAACACGAGGAGTGATTCACCCTGCCTACCACCCAGCAATTGATCCGTAAGGGGCGTGCCACGCTCCAGAAGAAGAGCAAGGTTCCGGCCCTGAAGGGCAGCCCCTTCCGGCGCGGCGTCTGCACGGTCGTCAAGACCACCACGCCCAAGAAGCCCAACTCGGCGCTGCGGAAGATCGCGCGCGTGCGTCTGTCCAGCGGCTTTGAAGTCACCGCCTACATCCCTGGCGAGGGCCACAACCTGCAGGAACACAGCGTCGTTCTGATTCGCGGCGGACGCGTCAAGGACTTGCCCGGTGTGCGTTACCACATCGTGCGCGGCAGCCTCGACACCCAGGGCGTGAAGGACCGCAACAAGAGCCGGTCCAAGTACGGCACCAAGAAGCCCAAGGCGGCCAAGAAGTAAGCTTCTCCGCGGCCCCTGTGCCGCGGGAATGTCGGCACGCCCCCTTGCGGTAGGGACGCTCAATGGTTTTCCAGAAGCGTTCGCCAGAGGTGAGGCCAATGAATCAAGCAGAACGCGCCGGACAACAGCGCATCTAAACAGTATCCAAGGAGTTCAACATGGCACGTCGCCGTAGAGCAGAAGTGCGTCCCCTCCAGCCCGATCTGGTGTATCAGGACGTACTGGTCAGCGCCACCATCAACCGCATCATGGAAGACGGCAAGAAGAACCTTGCCAGCCGTATTTTCTACGGAGCCATGAAAGTCGTGCAGGAGCGGACCGGCCAGGAGTCCCTGAAGATCTTCAAGCAGGCCTTCGACAACATCAAGCCGCGCGTGGAAGTTCGCAGCCGCCGCGTCGGGGGCAGCACGTATCAGGTGCCCGTCGAGGTCAGCGTGCGCCGTCAGCAGAGCCTGACCCTGCGCTGGATGATGGCGGCTGTCGACAGCCGTCCTGAGCGCACCGCCATTGAGCGTTTGGCCGGCGAGATTATGGACGCCGCTCAGGGCCGTGGCGGCTCGATCAAGAAGAAAGACGATATCGAGCGCATGGCCGAGGCCAACCGCGCTTACGCGCACTACCGCTGGTAAGCGGTTTTTCCGCCCAGAACTGACGACTGGACGGTGGGCTCTCCTGCCGTCCGTCTTAGGTAAAGGGCGCAGCCAGCCGGGCGCGCATGTTCTCTGCTCATCTCAATCAATGACCTGGGGGGCGAGACACGCTTCCCCTCTGAATCAGGGAGTCTAATGACCACCAAAGCCAGCAATTACCTGACCCATTTCCGCAACATCGGGATTGCCGCCCACATTGACGCGGGCAAGACCACTACCACCGAGCGCATCCTGTTCTTTACGGGCCGCAACCGCAACATTGGCGAGGTCCATGACGGCGCGGCGACGATGGACTGGATGGAGCAGGAGCGCGAGCGCGGCATCACCATCACCGCCGCCGCCACCACGGCCAAGTGGACCCGTTCGGGCACCGATCAGGAATACACCGTCAACATCATCGACACCCCCGGTCACGTGGACTTCACCATCGAAGTCGAGCGCTCCATGCGCGTGCTGGACGGCGCGGTGGCCGTGTTCGACTCCAGCCAGGGCGTCGAGCCGCAGAGCGAGACTGTGTGGCGTCAGGCCGACCGTTACGGCGTGCCGCGCATTGCTTTCTCCAACAAGATGGACAAGACCGGTGCCAGCTTTGACCTGGTGCTGAACGATATCCGTGAGCGCTTGGGCGCGATTCCCGCCCCCGTGCAGTACCCGATGGGCGAGGAAAGCGACTTCAAGGGCGTCATCGACATTGTGCGGATGCAGGCCCACACCTTCACCAATGATCTGGGCACCGAGATCGAGATCGGCGAGATTCCCGAGCAGTTCGCGGGCAAGGTGGCCGAGATGCGCGCCCAGCTGATCGAGGCCGCTGCAGAAGTGGACGAAGATGTGATGATGAAATTCCTGGAAGGCGAGGAGCCCACCCAGGAAGAACTGGTGGCTGCCATCCGCAAGGGCACCATCGAGAAGCGCATCTTCCCGGTGCTGTGCGGCAGCGCCCTGAAGAACAAGGGTGTGCAGCTCCTGCTGGACGCGGTGATCGATTACCTCCCCAGCCCGCTGGAAGTGCCGGCGATCCGCGGCAAGGTGGAAGACAGCGAGGACACCGTGGCTTTCCCTGCAGACCCCGACGGCAAGCTGGCCGCACTGGCGTTCAAGATCATGGCCGACCCTTACGTGGGCCGTCTGACCTTCGTCCGCATCTACTCGGGCACCATGCAGTCCGGTAGCTACGTGATGAACGCTTCCAAGGACAAGCGCGAGCGCGTGGGCCGTCTGCTGAAGATGCACGCCAACAGCCGCGAGGAAGTGACAGAGTTGCGTGCGGGCGAACTGGGCGCCGTCATCGGCCTCAAGGACTCCGGAACGGGCAACACCCTGATCGGTGACGGCGACGACGCCGTGCTGCTGGAAAGCATCGATATTCCAGAGCCCGTGATCAAGCTCGCCATCGAGCCCAAGACGAAGGCTGACCAGGAAAAGATGGGCATCGGCCTCCAGAAGCTGGCCGAAGAGGATCCCACCTTCCGCGTGGAGTCTGACCAGGAAAGCGGCCAGACCACCATCTCGGGCATGGGCGAGTTGCACCTGGAAATCCTCGTTGACCGCCTGAAGCGCGAGTACAAGGTGGAAGCCAATGTGGGCGCGCCGCAGGTAGCTTACCGTGAGACCATCACCAGGGCCACCGACGTGGAAGGTAAATTCGTCCGTCAGTCGGGCGGGCGTGGACAGTTCGGTCACGTGAAGATCAAGGCCGAGCCCCTGGAACCCGGCTCCGGCTTCGTGTTCGAAAACGCCGTGGTGGGCGGCACGGTGCCGCGCGAGTACATCAACCCCGCGCAGAAGGGCATCGAGGAAGCCATGCAGAGCGGCCCCATGCTCGGCTTCCCAGTGGTGGATATGAAGGTCACCATCTACGACGGGTCCTACCACGAAGTGGACTCCTCGGAAATGGCGTTCAAGATTGCCGGCTCCATGGCCCTCAAGGAGGCCGTCCAGAAGGGTGCTCCTGCGATCCTCGAACCAGTCATGCGCGTCGAGGTGACCGTGCCTGAGGACTACATGGGCGACATTATCGGCGACCTGAACAGCCGCCGTGGCCAGATTCAGGGCATGGAAGCGCGTGGCAACGCCCAGATCGTCAAGGCCTTCGTGCCGCTGAGCGAGATGTTTGGGTACGCCACCGACATGCGCTCGATGACCCAGGGCCGCGCCAGCTACAGCATGTTCTTCGACCACTACACCCAGGTGCCGAACAGCATTGCCCAGGGGCTAATGAAGAAGTAAATCAGCTCTGAGTGGAAAGGCCCGCCTTGTTAGGCGGGCTTTTTCAATTGCAGTCTCTCAGAACCAGGCACGTTAATGTGGGGCGTCATGACTGCTCCTACTTCTCCCCAGCAAAAACACCTTGGCCCCAGGCCCCCGCGCCTGCTGTTCTTGACCCTCCCTCTGCTGATCGGCGTCTTTTACAATGCCATTTCCCTGCTGACGTTGCCATTCTCCGGCCCGACACTGACCGATGTGCTGACGCGTATTGACGAGCAGGCCGCCACCTCAGGGCTGCCGCCCATCCAGCTCTCGCCCGATCAACTGCAGTGGGTCCTCTGGCTGTCTTTCGCCATCACGGCCATTCTGATCCTCTGGCTCTATTTCACGCGCCGCGCCCTGTTAGAAGGACGTAGCTGGGGCCGCGTCTCAGCCATCGTCATCGGCGTGTTCAGTCTGTTGATTTTTCCCATCGGCACTGTGCTGGGCATCGTCATGCTTATCGGCGCATTTGATAAACAGGTAGTGGCTTGGACCCGGCATTGACCGGTCCTGCCTGTTCGGCAGAGTAGGTGTGTTCTCTGGCTGGCGACAGGCGTTCGGTGTGGCGGAATCCAGGCGTCTTCAATTTTGATCGATCACGTGGCTTTCGGCTTGCTCTGGCACTTGCCCTGATCATTCAGATCCTGTATCCTTCTTCTTCGGTGCGTTGGAATTCCCAACGTAACGTGCCAGCACGGCGGGACACTGCCCTGGCGAGAATCAACCCAATGTGGGTCACACCATCAGAACCTCGCGGTATGCGCGGGGGACACCCGATCAAAGGGGCGTTTTTGCGTGTGAATCCACCACTTGGAGGGAGTAAAGAACATGGCAAAAGGAACGTTTGAGCGCACGAAGCCGCACGTGAACATCGGGACCATCGGTCACGTGGACCACGGCAAGACCACCCTGACCGCCG
>NZ_JACHFL010000027.1 GCF_014201875.1 Deinococcus humi
GTGAACGTGAACCTCACCGGCGCGCGGGAACTGCGGATGGTGGTGACCAACGGGGGCGATAACATCGACTACGATCACGCCGACTGGGCCAACCCGACGATCACCTGCGTGTCCAGTACACCACCAGCTCAGCCTGCAGGTACCCTGGACCCCAGCTTCGGGCAGGGCGGCAGAGTCAAGGTCAGCGGCGTGGACGTGGTGGCCGAGCCAGGCGGCGCCGTGGCTGTGGTGGGCAAGAACTTCAAGGTCACGCGGCTGTCTGCCTCTGGTGCGGTGGTGGCCCAAAGCACCGACCAGTTTGACGGGCAGGCCAACGGACTGGCGCGCCAGTCCGATGGCAAGCTGATTGTGGCAGGTCAGGTGGACGGTCAACTGGCGGCCATCCGCTTCCTGAGCAATCTGACCCTGGACTCCAGTTTCGGTGCCGGCGGCGTGGTCAAACTCCCGCTGGGAGGGACAAACACCAGCGAACTCGGTTCGTCGGCCCTGGACGTCGCCGTGCAGCCGGACGGCAAGATCGTGCTGGGGGGCAGAGTGCGTCAGCAATTCAACCAGGATTTCGTGCTGGTCCGCCTGCAAAGCAATGGCACGCGTGATGCTAGCTTCGGTCAGAACGGCGTAGCAATCACCGCCCTGGAAGACTTGCCCGCATATAGCTACGCGTCAGGCATCTCCGATGAGTTCATTTCGGGGCTGGCCCTTCAGCCTGACGGCAAGATCGTGGTAGCAGGACAGGCCAGTGGTGGGTTCGGAGACGAAGCCGTGCTAGCTCGCTACAGCTCATCCGGGCAGCTTGACGCTTCATTTTCTGGCGATGGCATTGCAAAAGGGATCATCGACGGGTACGGCGGTTTCAGGACGGTGGCGGTGCTGCCGGACGGAGAACTTCTCGCGGGCGGCAGCACACAGCGGGCCCTGGCCAGAGCGTTTCTACAGAAGTTCAGCGCAGATGGCATGCCTGGGTCGCGCGTGGTGTTCAATTTCAACGACGAAAATTATCTTGAGTCCGAAACGATTATTTACGCCCTGGCCGTGCAGGACGACGGTGGCGTGATCGTGGGGGGAGGCAATCAGGCCTTCAGTTCAGTCAACACGGACGGAACGTATCTTGCCCGCTTCTCTGCGGCGCTGGTCCAGGACACCACGTTCGGTGGTGCGGCGGACGGCAATGTCAAGATCAATGGGGACACCTTCATCGCGCTGGCCAACAGCGGGAACACCATTGTGGCCACCACGCCTAGCGCAGATCCTGTGGGCGGGACTGTGCGGGTATTCCGCTAAGTACCCACTTGTCATCTGAGCCTCGTGGCCTGATACTTCGGGAGACTGATGCATTAATGGGCGGAATAGGCGTGCTCGGCAACTGAAGGTAAGTTCTGAAGCCAAGCTCCACCTTACCGCGCCGCCTGTAGGAGGTCCGGCCACCCGTTTTTCACCAGATTGACGACCAAGCGTCCCCGGTTTGGGTTCCCCTGACTGATTTCCAGGCCCTGGCCAGGCGAATGCGACACAGCGCACCCTGAACAACAGAGCAGTGCGTTATCGCCGAACCAGGTGGTGCGCTCCACGATCAGGGTGAGCTGGGCATCGTAGGGAAGCTGAGCCATAGTGGGGCAGGTGAGTATTCAGATCGGCGGTCAATATATTAAAGGGCGGTCTCAGGGCTTATCACAGCCCCAGAGAGTGCCTTTAGCATTCCACATTGTGTTCATGTCATTATTGGCCACAGTTTGTCAGGAGCTGAAGCTCCAGAGCTTGTCCGTATGCATGACGCCCAGGACCTTGTAGGTAACCAATAGCCGTTCAAAGTACGGTTTCGGAGCGTCTATATTCCCACACGTTTGCAACAGGCTTTCTAGCACGACGCCGATGTTCCGCCCGTCACCACGGGTGATTCTTGCCACCGATCTCACCGCACGACTCATGCAGGGACCACCGGGAACTCCGGCATCCCCTCCCGATGGCATTCGGGGAGAAGTGGCGCGAACTCGATATTCTGCTGGCACAGGCTTCGTGACTGACAATAATAATCTGCCGAAAATATGGGTGGGAAAGCTTGAGGACCTTACGTACAGTTAACGTGCTGCAGTTGAACAGTTGAATGCAAAAGCTCTCGAAGCCGCTTTGCGATAAGCGTAGGAACCGTTAGCCCGATCCTCGACACAACAGCACGGACGCGCCTTTCTCAAGGCACGCTGTCCATCGTGCTCGAGACGCCAGGAGTTGACCTTGCGAACCGCTGGCCTTAAACCAGATGGGCTATAGGATCGCGCCCCTTCCCGACGATTGGGGTGATTAACCAGAATCGAACTGGTGTTTCCTGATCCACAATCAGGCGTCCTGCCACTGGACGACAACCACCATAGCTAGGAAGGTCCAGCCATTCCTTTAGGCAAAACGGGGATGCACCAGACCTCTGCGCGACCTCCCTTAAGCGGGCGCATGTCCCAGTAGCGCCATCTTCCGAGCAATTGGCGGTTCTGACGGGATTTGAACCCGCGCCCTTCCAGCTGACAACTAGGCGCGCTCCTACTGCGCTACAGAACCATGTGGTGACCTCAGCCGGGTTTGAACCGGCATTCTCCTGGTTGAAAGCCAAGTGTGTTGACCACTTCCACCATGAGGCCAGAACAAGGCAACGCGCAGAGTCGAACGGCCGACGCCACCTCGTGTAGAACTAGGGGTTAAACCACTTCTCTATGTCACCAGGGAGTGAAAGGCATCTACGGAAGGTAGAGGCGCACACTCACGGCTTTAAATGGGCAGCTGACGTTCCGAACAGGCGAGGTGGTCTCGCAGATCTCGCGCCTAGCCTGGATGGTCACCGCGCTCTCGGGGGGACACGCACAGCAGCCCCAGATCCTCCAAACGGCCGGCAGGGAGCGGCACGAGGTGACAGGTCGTGTTCATGCCGGGCAGTCTACGCAGTAGCTGTAAGTATGCCATCGGCCAGGTGGCGAGGCCAAGCTCTAGACCAGATGACCTGACCCCCTCACGCCATGGCGATGGCCCCATGATCCACGCCCCAGTGGCATCCACAGCTTACTGCGATCACCTGATTGAACAATCTCACATGGCACCACCAATGGCCACAAGGCAACTGCAAACCAAGGGGACGCCCTCAAGGGTTTATCGAGCTGCATGCTCGCTTTACCAATGTTCGTCCCATGAGAAGGCCGTCCATTTGTTGATTGATGGACTGAGAGAGGCCGCCCAACCTTGTAGGCGGCCTCTTTCGTGAAGCTTATGAGCTGCGGTCTCCGCTACTTAGTCACTTGCCACAACCCTTGAAGACACGGTTCAAATCGGCGCGAGCGTAATTGAGTCAGTTCGTCACAGCACCAACTTTATCCACACATATAGGTTGTCTCCGACCAATCCATAGACTATCCCTTCTAGGCGCTTCTGACTCCGGTGATCCAGAATGTTCAGCTCTCCTCGGTCGTTTCCTCACCGGGAGTGGTGCTCGCGGGGTCGCTGGTAATCATGCTGCCCGAAGAGGCGACATCCTGCTTATCTAGGCCAAGTTCTTGATACTCGTCCGCGAGACGGGCTTCTGCTCTGGCTTCCTTGAGGGCAGCCTGGCGTTCATCAGTATGGCCCATAAACTGAAGGTCCACATTAGTAACCTCGACTTCCTTCGGAACCTTCGTATCGTGCATTCGATCATCCGTCATTCCTCAGCCTATGGAGGCGCTGCGAGTGCACAGTGAGGTGCAGGTAAAGCTCTCAGGGCATCAACTCCTGACAGGGGAAGACTGACGCTCACGTCACGTGCCAGCGCAATAACAAATCGCTGGGGAGGCTGACGCGGCGCAAGACGGTCAAAGCTCTCCAACTCCCGATTTCCTATCAATGCGTCTGGACGGTAGAGGATTCACACACTGGCCATGGCAGGCGTCAGTGGATAAGGGCAGAGGCATCCTCGACCTCTTGCCTCACTGACAAGCTGTGAATTGCCGGAGCAGTTCTACGGGACCACCCGGTTCGCCACACCATAGAGCACATCCAGAGTACTTTTACTGCCTGATGAAACAACCTCATCAAGCAGTCCATCGCGTTCTGTCTAACCTGTGCGCGAACTGCTGAATCAGCCCGTCATTGCCACCGCTGTGTACCGACAGGAGGCCACCGTCCAAAGTGACGTCGCTGTCCAGAACAACCTACTTCTCCGGGGAGTCCGTGTAGCGACATGGGGCTCAGCGCGCGCACTAATTCGCTTTCCACTAAACCATCCGCAAACAACTTTTACGCCCAAAGCGAAATAAATTTCCACGAGTTTTGCTGAGATTAGAATCCCAATTTTTTGTACCGTCCTGCACGTGCTTTTTCATCCTTGCTCACAGGAAGGCCAGGAAGGGGCTTCTGGGCGTCAATGGGGGATTAGTCTCCTTCCACCGCAAGGCTGAATTCAGCTAGGTTACGCATAAGCTAAGTCTCGGTCTGCCTAACGAACCCGTCGCTTTTATGCCCAGCGTTGGCAGGTTGAACCGCTTCATCTGAGACCTGCCCCTGTTGAAAAATCCAGCGCGAGTCCAGCCACCCAATATGGACGAACCTGCTGGCCGCACACCCTGTCATTCAGGACTATACGCAAGTCCTAGCGCGTTTTGCACGTGGTCCGCTATATCAGGGCACCACGACTGTTCGCGGTGGGCAAAGTGGCGGTGTGTTCCAGTTGGCGGCGCCAAGTCAACTCATTCACAGCAACGGGCGGGAATTTTGCAAACCGTCATCTCCAGACGAGTGTTCAGGCCGGGGGTAACTCTTCAACGAATTATCACTAATCTGACTTAGTGTCAAACTAGATTAAAGTTAGGCATAAATGAGGCGCATCGTTCCGGGAAGTTTCTTGGCCCGCTCAGTATGAGCGCTGAATGAAAAGCTGCCTAAGGCATGGCAGCGAGTTCGAGATATCCGGTTGCGTCACCACCTCATGGAGGCAAACCCACACCGCCATCTACAGATAAAGTTATTTATTCTCACCAGAGTAGTTTTCAGTCTCACGCCTGAGTGCAGGAAACTGCGCTATATGGCGCTGTGCTCGTTGCCACACATCCTCGGGGAAGGATTCTGGCGCGTGGTGGTTATTGATCGCACAGAACTCGGCGAGGCAGACCTCCACATCCATAACGTCTGCTCGCCACCCAGGTTGCAAAGAAGCAAGCGCGTCATGATGCTGGCGCAAGAGTTCATCTTCATCCACATAGCCTTGTGCATCAAAGGCAAGCTGGCCATTTGAAACGTACAGATGAGAGCCACGAAATTCAGGGGCGGGCCGAATGAATCGAAGCCGGAAGCCGACTTGAGGATACCTTTCCAAGAAGGCGAATCCTAGGATGTGACATGCGCCTGCGGAAAAGAAGCCTACATCTGGCCTCGCGTAGCTCAGTTGGATGTCACTCATTTCGTTCGGCGTTCTCATAAATGCGGTCGTGGGCTGCCTCACGGATGAACCATACACACTGGCCAGGTTTTTAAATGGTGTAACCTCGGGCGGATCAACACAAGAGGTGCTGGGGACCTTTCATCTGAGTGCTAAAGGAAAATTGATGGCGGCTAGCAGCGTGTTTAGTACATCCAGCCCTCCCATCACCTTATGGACCATAGAGTTCAGCGGCTGGGACACCTGCGTTCTCTAACGGGCGCTGGTCAGCAGAGTGGATACTCTCCAGCCTCAAAGTCCGCGGTTTCGATCTGGGATGCATGGGCCTGACTCACCCCGACCGTTGCAACGCCTGTTCGGATGGTCATCCTGCCCTGGGTCAGCTGTATACAGGTGGGCGTTTAGCTCTAGACGCACTATCTGACCATGAGCCTCGTTCGGCATGGTGCGGAACGTCTCTGCGACGCGCTGTGGTGGATGCTCGCGAAGCTGCCCATGCTGGTCAAGCTCCTGAAGATTCCTTCCCCGCACCAGGCGCGGCTTGAAGTCAAGGTGTCCGGTACAGAGCTCAGTGCCAATATCGCCAAGCACCGGAGCACAGATGTTTTGCCTCACAAGCTGGATGGCAGACGGAGAGCAGAGTCACACTGATCAGCTGCGGAATGCTGGAGCCACGATTCGGGAGCTCGTGATTCCCGTCCATGTTCACCGTCAACAGGTGATCTTCACTGCACACTGCAACAACATGACCGAGTCATCTCACTGACGCACACGCGGTCAAGAACGACAACAAGGGTTCAGATGGTGAAAACGGGCGTTATAATTCTGCTGCCCGAGTTACCAATCTTTTCCATCATACCTGAACCAGCGAGTCGCCTTCCAAAGGTGGCCTAAATCTCAGGCCACCCCTGCCCTTCGCATGCCGTAGGCCGAGTTAAGGCAACACAACCGATCCGAATATAAGTTGGAAGCAAGCCAGCGATCACGCTCTCGCAGAAAACACTTCTGCGCAGCCAACGCTACAAAGCAACGCACAGATCAGTCAGTTGCCAGAACCGGACCACCTGGGGCGACGAAGGGACATCAACACATCAACAAAAAGGCTGGCACCGTCACAGCTGACTTGAGTGGTAAACATTCTCTGAAGGGCAGTCAAGACCTCACACTTCGCACTGTTTGTGACGGACCGAGTGCAAGGTTTTCGTGTCAAAGACTCACAAGGGCTACGGAAAGGCAGTCTGAGCTTCAAGTCATCTTTACCTTCCTGCTACCAAGACCTTGCCACAACCGCCATTGACCCATTCGCAGATTATTCTCCGCATGGCCTGCTGGCTTAACAGCCGTCAATTACCGCCTGACCGCACTCGGTCAGTACAGTGAACTTCATTCCAGAGCACGGGGCCGGAGAAATCGGCCGAACAAGGAGTCATTTTGCCGCAGTCACCCAACCAATCCATGCGCGTGCTTGACCGAGGAGTCTACCGTGGTCCTCACCTGTACAGCGCCTTTCCAATGGTGCGGCTGACGCTGGATCTTGGGGCCCTGGAAGAATGGCCATCACATCTCCTGCCGGACTTCAACGCCCGTCTGCTGACCCTGTTACCGGGCTTAAAGGAGCACGGCTGCAGTCTTCATCGCCCGGGCGGTTTCATTGAACGTCTCCTGACAGGCACGTGGCTTGGACACGTCACCGAGCATGTCGCTCTTGAACTTCAGACACAGGTGGGCCACCGGGCCACACGCGGCAAGACCCGGAGCGTCCGCTCACAGCCAGGAGTTTATAACGTTCTGTTCGCCTATCAGGATGAACAGGTGGCCCTGCTGGCCGGACGAATCGCCCTGCAACTCGTGGACAGCCTGCTGCCTCCTGAGCTGCGCGGCGTGCAGGGCCTGAACCGAATCTGCACCGGCCCTGAGTCTCCTGACCTCCACCAGACCTTCGATCTTCCGGCCATGCTGGCGGCCCTGGAACAGCTGGCGCAGCAGCGAGCTCTCGGACCGACCACTCACGCCCTGGTGGAAGAAGCGCGGCGCCGGCGCATACCAGTCCAGCGCCTGGACGAGCAGAATATGGTGGTCCTGGGGACTGGACGTTGGCAAAAACGGCTCCGCGCCAGCATCACCGGCGACACCCCACACCTGGCCGTGGTTTTTGCCGGCAACAAGGCCATGACCAAGACGCTGCTGGAACAGACAGGCGTACCAGTGCCGCGCGGGGCCGTGGTGCGCGATGTGGAGTCCGCCGTACAGGAGGCCAACCAACTGGGATTCCCCGTGGTCATCAAACCAGTGAATGGCATTCACGGGCGCGGAGTCAGCGTGGACTTGCAGAATGCCGCCGAGGTTCGAACCGGGTTCAAGCGTGTCGCGCAGCATTCGGCGCAGGTCATTGTGGAACAGTACTACCAAGGTCACGATTACCGCATTCTGGTGGTGGGTGGACAGGTCGTCGCTGTCTCGCAACGCATGCCGGCCCGGGTGACTGGTGACGGCGTACAGACAGTGCAGGCACTGATCGAAGAGGTCAACCGCGACCCCCGCCGCGGTGTGGGTCATGAGCAGGTGATGACGCGCATTACGGTAGACGCCCAGGTACGCTCACTGCTCGACAAACGCGGCTATACCTTGGACAGCGTGCCGGCCAGCGGGGAGACGGTGACGCTGCGCGAGACGGCGAATCTCTCCACCGGCGGAACTGCTGTGGACCAGACGGACGAGATTCATCCGGACAATGCCTTCTTCGCGCGGCGCGCAGCGACCACCATCGGTCTGGATGTGGCCGGCATAGACTTCATCGCGCCAGACATTTCCCACTCCGTGCGCGAAACGGGCGGGGGCATCGTGGAGGTCAACGCCGCTCCTGGCTTCCGGATGCACCTGAATCCGGCTCAGGGTCAGCCACGGGCGGTGGCGCGCCCAGTGATGGCCGTGCTGTATCCACGTGGTACACCCAGCCAGATTCCGATCCTGGCCATCACCGGCACCAATGGCAAGACCACCACCGCCCGCATGATCGCCCACATCCTCTCGCACCAGGGACAGACGGTTGGCCTGACGAGCACAGGTGGAGTCTATGTGGAAGGCCAACTTGTGGCGGAGGGCGACGCGACCGGCCCGCGGAGCGCGCGACTGGTGCTGGCGGACCCTTCGGTGGACGTGGCCGTGCTGGAAACTGCGCGAGGTGGGCTGCTGCGTGAAGGGCTGGGCTTCCAACAGTGTGATGTGGGCGTGGTGCTGAATGTGCAGCCCGATCACCTGGGCCTGAAGGGCATCCACACTCTGGAAGACCTGGCGCGAGTCAAGTCGGTGATCGTGAACGTCGTGTGCCGCGGCGGCACCAGCGTGCTAAATGCCGACGATCCACTCACGTTACGGATGGCGCGGCGGGCCGGGGGTCACCTGGCATTGTTCTCCTTGTATGGTGACGATCTGCCGCCTGCCGTGCAGCGTCACGTCTCGGAAGGTGGCCTGGCCGCAGTTCAGGAGACCAGCGACGGCGAAGCGTGGATCGTGTTGCGTCAGGCTGGGCAACATCTGCCAGTCATACGGACCGCTGACATCCCGGCCACCTTGCAGGGGCAGGCGACATTTAACGTCCAGAACGCGCTTGCAGCGACACTGGCATGTGTGGCGCACGGCGTCTCTCCCGAGGAGATCGCCGGGGCGCTCCGGAACTTTACCTCGTCCTTCGAGGAAGCCCCTGGCCGAGTGAATGTTTATGATGGCCATCCCTTCCGTGTCATCTTGGACTACGCCCACAACGCCGCCGGACTCAGGGCGTTGGGTGACCTGCTTCAGAAGCTGCGCGTGGACCATGCCAGAGTGTTGGGGATGGTCAGCATTCCGGGGGACCGCCGAGATGCGGATATCTTCGAGTTGGGTCAGGTGGCTGCCCAGGTCTTTGACGAGCTCATTTTCCGTGAGCCTCCGGACGGACGTGGACGGCCCGCCGGGGACGTACTGGAAAAACTGACGGAGGGGGCGCTGATGGGAGGCTTTCCCGCTGACCGGATTCATCGGGCGATGGACGAACACTCGGCGGTCGAAACCACCCTCAGGCTGGCAGCTGCCGGTGATCTGGTGGTGCTGTTGCCAACGGCCATCGACGCAGTCTGGACGCAGATGGTGAATTTCAGGCCCAAGAACGACTGATGGAAGGTGCGCGGCTGCGCTCTGAAGGATGATCACTTGATTGCGCTCAGTTAGCGACAACTCGCCAGAACTTCATGAAGTGAGGACAGCGGAACACAGCCTGCCACGTCCGGACGTGGCGGAGACCTTTGGTGTGCTCGGAGCTTGGCCGGACTCCTGCTCTTCATTCCTCACCCAATCTGGGCCGTGCTCCGAGTATTGGGCCGCCTCTTCGACTTCTGAAGCAGTGCACGTCAGGGCATCTCCTCTAAGAGCGGATCATAACCTGCTTATCCCGGGGCAAGGTCTCAGGGATTCTGGCAACTTAACGTCAGCAGGCTGTTGAGCTGTGCTTATCCGCAAGCTCTCCTGCCACCGTTGTCCACTGAATGTCATCAGTTCCACGCTGTGGTTGTCCCAGCGCTTCCCCCTGAGTCAAGGCGGTGAGCAAAACTGTTCCATGAGCGTGATGGTGGTGTTCAGGTCAGGCACCAAACCCTCCGGTTGTGGAAATCAAGTTTGCTCCTAGTAGGAGTGCGCCTGAGCCGACCGGGAATGGCCTTCAACCGACGATGTTCCGGTTGAAGCCATGACCAACCCAGATCGACGGCTTTATTTGTTGAGTCTGTGACTGCCGTTCAGAGGGAGATCCCCGACCTTCTCGAGCACGGTACCGCTGTTGCACTTATGACGCGGCAGTCTTCAGTTGCCCTTCAATTTCCCTGACGCTGGGGCGTCCATCGCCATCCTGTGCCGCCGCAAGAGGATGCCAAACCAAGGGACGTGGAAGAGCCCCCGCTACCCCTTGAGGACGTCCCATACCACCGCACGGCGACTCAACAGCCATATGGCCACTGTTTCCAGACCTTTCCAACCAGGATATGGACGCCCTTCGGACATGTCATTGGCCAGCCATCCTCAGCCCGCTACGGTCTCAGCACGCCTGCATCTGAGGCGCAAGGAGACCACCATGCCTACGAAAACCACCCGCATCATCGCCGCCCTCGTCCTGACCGCTCTGCTCGGTGCCTGCGGCGGCACCCAGGCTGGGAACACCCCCCCGCCCTCCATCCCCGGCTCCGGACAGCCTGGGCAGGCCGCACCCTACACCATGACCGGCACCGTGAAGAATGCCGCCGGACAGCCCATCGCGGGGGCGGAGGTCTGGGCCGACAACACCCTCTATTACGACATGAATGCCCTCGGCACCACCGACGCGCAGGGCCGCTACACCATTGCCCTGCCCCGCAATCAGCCCGGTACCTGGCGGGCCGGTGGGCACGTGAAGACGAAGTACGCCAATGAGTGGTACGAACTGTCGCTCGTTCCGGACACCAACGCGGCTTTTGCCACTGACCAAGGCGCGGTTCGTAACTTCACGCTGCGGATCTCCGGCGAGCGGCCAGGCGGCGGCGAGTACGGCGGCAAGCTCTACCCGTATTTCGGTGAGGCCGGCGGAGACTTCGATATGGATCAGGTGGAGTTCACTTTGACCCCCACTGGCCCGCTGATCGATGGCAGTGTCGGATCGGTGATCACGCGCCACCGGGACGACACCATGGTCCGCGATATCCCGATCGGGAAGTACGTCGTCACGGCCCGGTATGTTCCGACGGGCGGTCCGGTCCGCCCGATGGTGCTGATGGGACGCAATGAGAGCGCCTACGCACCGAGCACCACGATCACCTTCCGTGAGTCGCCGTCCTACGGCCTGTTCGCCGACCTCACCGTCAGCCTGGCGCCGTAAGCCGTCGCCGCATCATTGGCTAGCCACGGTTGAGGCCGAAGCTTCGCACAAATGCGAAATCCTGCACCTGCTGATAGACGGACTCGCCCAGGCTGGTGAGCACTCACATGCTCCAACGGCGTTCCGCGAATCTGCGCCAGGGTCTTTTGAATGATCAGGCGTAGCTGCTGGGCAATCTGGATCTGCGCCCGGCCCGACTCGACGATACCCTTTAGGTTAGCTCGGTACACCTCGCTCAGGACACTAGGCCGTCCCAGCAAGGGGGGCTCAGTTGCCGGAGAGTGGCGGTCACCACCTGGCGGATCGCCTGCGTGACCACGAGCCGTCCCCGTCCATCCTGGATGATGTGTTCGAGGGTATTGAGCCGAATCAACCCGGCCTCCCTGATATAACGTCGCGCCACAGCAAACGACATGCACTCGGTGCGGGCGTCGAGTGCATCTGGTAGGAAGAACTCGGCTTGAGGGGTCATAGGACAGTAGAAAGAGGTGAGGCGAGGGAACCCTAAGACGATGTTGGTGGTGTGTCAGACGAGACGCAGGCTCACACTTTCAGGTCCCGCACTGAGCTTTATGAAGAGCTCTTAAGGCTTTCAGCGGGTTACTAAGCCTGTTCGAAGTGGGCTTTATCTTTCCCAGGCCCCTTGCTTTGTGCGACTCTCCAACATAGAGTCATGGGTCTTGAGCAGGAGCGGCGCCTCGCTGCCCTCGCCACTCGCATGACGGCTCTTCAGCGCCGTCTGGACACTCTGCTGTGCTGGCAGATGGAGCGTGAAGCACTGCTGATAGAGCTGCAGTGGCGCCGGACCCACTGGCCGGAGTTGGGGCGGCCCATCCTGGCCCCGCTGCCGCCCGAGTCGGGGAGCTGAGACACACTCGCTGCACTTGGCAGGACGCCGCGCACCGGCGAACAGCTTGTCACCTGCAGTTGATGTCATGGCTCTACGAATACAGGCGGCCCAGAGGCCGCCTGAGGGTGAGTATCTTTCAGGACCGCGATGCTGTTGTTTGATCCCGGCGCACGACGGTGGGTTCACGCCGCCGGAGGCCCGCCAGACCAGCCAGCCCCAGTCCATGCTGTGTCATCGTCCTACGTGGTCACCGTGGTCTCCGTCGTGATGGTGTCCTGCGCCCGCGCAGGCATAGAAGCAAAGCCAAAGGCCAGCACCAGCAGAGTCGTTCTCGCGTATTGGTTCATTGGTGAACCTCCTGCAAGAGTTTGGATTCTTACGCGTGCATCATCCCGCGCCCAGCCGTTTTTCTTGGTATGGCCACTGTTGATCTGGACCTGACTTCTCCTTAAGAAGGAGGGGAAGGCAGAATGCTGGAACGCATGAAGTTTGAGCAGGGCAACCTGTTGCTGGAGGCTTGCGTTCTCGGCGCCCCCGGGCGCCTGCCGTGACTGATCGTCTCGGGTGAGCCATTGAGAAAGCCCATTCGATCTCGAGTCAGCTTTTTGGCCAGACATTCCCGGCCAGAGGCAAAGCATTCCGGCACTTTCAGTTCTGGCCTCACCCTCTGACAACGTCTGATGGCCGTTTGGCTCAACACCTGCCGTGCGCAAATGAACATGCGGCAAGCCTAGGAACCCGGCTGCAGACGAGGCGCACTGGGGGTGACGCCGCGGTGGCCGATCTAGGGCAAGCAACCCAATCAGATAACCGAGGATGTGGCCGAAGCCCAGAGCGCCCAGAGTGCGCGCCGTTAGCAACTGGCCCACTTGATTCAGGAGGCTACGCCGGTGGTCGCGCAGCCCGAAAAGGAGGGAGCTGACGCGCAGGTTCAGGCGTTCAAACCCTCAGCACCGGAGGTGAGGCCCCCTTGCATGCACTCCCCATGCCAAAAATAGGGATCTCTGGGCTGATCGCAAGTCGGGAGCGCCAGGATGCCCATTCAACCCACAGTCAATTGAATAGAATAGATTCATGACTGCTGTGGCCGCGCCAACCGCTCTGGATCAGCTCAAGGCCCTGTCTCACGAGATCCGCTTTTCCCTGGTGCGGCACCTGGCCCAGGGCGAGTACTGCGTCTGTGACCTCGAAGCCCTGCTGGATCTGCCGCAGTCCAAGGTGTCTTACCATCTTGGCATCCTGCGGGAGGCGGAGTTTATTCAATCCGAACAGCGCGGCAAGAACGTCTATTACAGATTAATTCATCCCACGCTCTATCAACTGGGTGGACGGCTGCTGACTGATCTCTTTGAGGGCAATGACGCCTTGACGCATCAAAACAATTCGATATGCTAAGAGTGTGATCCGCGTCCTGATCCTCTGTACCCACAACAGTGCCCGCTCCCAGATGGCCGAAGCCCTGACCCGCGAGGCGGCTCGGCGCCTCGGTCTGAGCCTGGACGTCCATTCCGCCGGCACGGAAGCCACGCGGGTGAAGGACGACGCGAAGACCGTGATGGCTGAGATCGGACTGGATTTGTCCACCCACAACAGTAAAACCTTGTCTGACGTTCCGGACGCCCAGAACTTCGACTATGTCGTGACCATCTGTGACAGCGCTGCCGAAGCCTGCCCGGTCTACCCTGGCAAGACCACCCGGCGGCATTACCCTTTCGTCGATCCCAGTGGGGGCAGCCTGGAACGCTGGCGGGAAGTGCGTGATCAGCTCGAAGTTCAGTTCGACACGTTTGTCCAGGCCCTTCAGGAGGGGCGTGACGTGCCCCCCACCTACGCCGACAGCCCCGCCGTAAGCACGCAGTAGGCTCATGCTGCCCGCCACACTGATTTTCCTACTGACCCTCGTGCTGGTCATCTGGCAACCCAAACTGAAATGGCAGCCGGGCGGCCTCGGCATTGGCTGGAGTGCTACCCTCGGCGCACTGCTGGCCCTGCTCACCGGCGTCGTCAGCCTCGCCGACATTCCCACTGTATGGGACATCATCTGGAACGCCACGATCACCTTCGTCGCCCTGATCATCATCAGCCTGATCCTCGACGAAGCCGGATTTTTTAAATGGGCCGCGCTGCACGTCGCCCGCTGGGGCGGCGGCCGTGGGGCACGGTTGTTTCCGCTGGTGATCCTGCTGGGCGCCGCCGTGAGTGCCCTGTTCGCGAATGACGGCACCGCCCTGATCCTCACCCCCATCGTGCTCGCCATGCTGGGCGCGCTCGGTTTCCGCCCGGCGGCCACGCTCGCGTTCATCCTCGCAACCGGCTTTATTGCGGACAGTGCCAGCCTGCCGCTGGTGATCAGCAACCTCGTGAACATCGTCAGTGCGGACTTCTTCGACCTGAATTTTGGCGCGTACGCGAGCGTCATGGTGCCCGTCGATCTCGCGGCGGTGCTAGCCAGCCTGGGCGTTTTGTATGTGATGTTCCGGCATGATCTGCCCGCGCAGTACGATCCGGCGGTCCTGGAACGGCCAGGCACCGCCATTCGCGACCATAACGTCTTCCGGGTGGGCTGGATCGTCCTGGTGGTCTTGCTGATCGGCTACTTCGCAGCGGGACCCCTGGGGATTCCGGTGAGTGCCGTCGCCGTCCTCGGTGCCGCCCTGCTGTGGGTGGTCGCGGCCCGCGGTCACACGGTCAGCACCCGGGCTGTACTCAAAGGTGCCCCCTGGCAGATCGTTCTCTTCTCGCTGGGCATGTACCTGGTGGTGTACGGACTGGGCAACGCCGGGCTCACAGCCCTGCTTGCGGGGGTGTTGGACCGCTTTGCCGCAGGCGGCCTGTGGAGTGCGACGCTGGGAACAGGCGTGCTCACTGCCATTCTCGCCAGCGTCATGAACAACTTGCCCAGCGTCTTGATCGGTGCGCTTGCCATTGATGCGTCGTCCGCCACCGGCGCTGTCAAGCAGGGCATGATCTACGCCAACGTCATTGGCAATGACCTGGGCCCAAAGATTACCCCCATCGGGAGCCTCGCCACGCTGCTGTGGCTGCACGTGCTGGCCACCAAAGGCGTCCGGATCAGTTGGGGGGAGTACTTCAAGGTGGGTATCGTCCTGACCCTGCCAGTGCTGTTCCTCACTCTCGCGGCGTTGGCGGTGCGGCTGGGGACTGGAGGGTGATAACGAAACGGCCGGGTATGCTGTACATCCGTACCGGCCACACCGCCCGCTCTCAGAAGGCTCAGGTGCTGTCGGAGCATCATGGTCCGCAACGGTTTGAGGTCCAGTCCGCAGGGCCGGAGCTAGTCTAGGCGAGGTGAACCCCTGACCCGGCAGGTGCTCGCCGAACGTGGGCTTTCGAGCGCCCACCTGTACGCCAAAAGCACCATGCCGCCATTGGGGCAACACTTCAGCCAAGTGATCATGATCTGTGACCGGGCCGAACAATACTGTGCGATCTTTCCCTTCGCGCTCCGGCCGTTTGAGAATCCCGCCGCAATGACTGGCACGGACGAGGCTGACTGTGTTTCGCCGGTGCGGGCTCAGATCGACGTTCAGGTCAGGCAGTGGGTGCCGGGGCGACCATGGGGATCGCCGTGTTCGGAGACGTGCACGGCAACCGCTTCGCATTGGACGCGGTGGTGCGGGAGATCGAGCGCCAGCAGCCGGACGCGTGGGTGAATCTCGATGACCAGGTGTTCGGTGGAGCAGACCCCGCCGGCGCCTAGCAGCTGCAGCAGGACCTCAGGGTGAGGTACGGCGTGCTAGAAGTGCCAGGGGACACCGACGAGCGGCTGCGGCAGCCGTTGACGGAGATCACCGAGAAGCAGGAGATGCTGGCCTGGCTGCACGGCCAGTTGCCCGCCGGGGCGGGCACGTACGTCGCAGCCCTTCCGACCAGTGTCAACCTCGCCGACGACGAGGTCCTCGCTGCGCACGGCACGCTGGACAAAGCCTGGACCTATCTGCTACGCGACGGCTAGGCCTGGGCCAGCGATGAACAGATCCTTGGGCGCCTTGGAGGTATGAGGGCAGTTGGCGTCGTCATTGTCGAGCATTCGCATCTGGAGCACCTCCGGCAGATCGGGCCGCTGGTGGTGAATGCCGGCGCGGTCAGCCGACAGAAGGACGGCAGTCCATCGGCGCGCTGGGTGCTGCTGGAAGGCAAGAGGGGCACCTGGAGTGTGTCCTTCCGCCCGGTGTCTTACGAGGTGGACGCCGCCCCTGGGCGGACAGACACGCCCCAGGGGGCGCGAAGGAAGCCGCACAACTATGGAATGAAGGGGCCAGAACGTGACTGAACACGACTGCCACTTGTTCTCCCTGTCGGGGATGCCCTCATGACCCTGACCTTCAAGTAGGCCTGGAACCTGAGGCGGTGAGTGATCTCGCTCATCCGCCTGGCCCAATCAATCGCACCACCATATTCAACGACACCGTGAAGAGGTGGAACGCCCAAATGCACAGGCCCAATGGCCGTGATCTTCACAGGACGCGTCAGCCTGAGCACCTTGATGAGGGGCAGCGCGCTCCATGGAGGTGGAGCTTCATTGACCGCGGTCCCCACAGATGGCAGCACTGCCATATTCATATTGACATATTTGAATATATAGATCAGAATGAAGCCATGAAGTTTGATATGGCCGCGACGGTCTTCAAGGCTCTGGGGGACGCCCACCGCCTGAAAGCCCTGCATTTTCTAGCTACCGCCACCCCGGACTGCTGTCAGAACGGTGAGGGGATCTGCGCCTGTGACCTGGTGGACCATCTCGGCCTCGCTCAACCCACCGTCAGCCATCACATGCGCCTGCTTGTCGACGCCGGTCTGGTCACCGCCGAGAGACGCGGCCGCTGGACGCACTACGCCCTCAGCCGCGCCGGGCTCGGGACCGTTCAGACCCTCATCGACCGTCTGACGGCAGATGTCGGTTCAGCTTCTTCCTGCGCTCCTGCCACGCCACGCCCTCAAATTCAGGCCCCGCAAGTCACCTCAACGGAGGAGTTATGAACCCTGTCACCCTGTTCGACGCCGCTCTGGACCACCTTGCAACCCTTCGTCAGGATGCCCATCACGCCCATCTAGTCCAGCAGGCGCGGGGCCACCATTCCCGCCTGGCGTGGCGCCGCCTGTTCCGTGTGCCCTCCGTCCCCGCCCCGGTTGCGCCCTGCACCACCTGCTGAAGGAGCCCCGCCATGACCCAGACCATTCCCGGCCTCACCGACCAGACCACCACGGCCGCCCTGCTCAGCGAACTGCGTGCCCTCCCCCAGCGCCCTATGGTGTTCCAGTTCCAGGGTGAGACCCTGGTCCCGGCCGGTTACCACGTGACCGAAATCAAGGCGGTCAGCGTCGAGGCAATGGACTGCGGCGGCAGGGCCGCGTCATGGCGCGAGACAGTGATTCAACTGATGGACGGCTCGGCTGAGGACGCCGCAGGCGGGTTCATGACCAATCGCAAATTCCTCGCCATCTTTGACCGCGTGACCGCCAGGATTCAGGTGCACGCCGAGGCCGAGGTGCGCTTCGAGTACGGCAATGCCCAGTCGGCAGCGCTGCAATACCACGTCACCCAACTGGAGGTACAGCCCGAGCGCCTGGTGGTTCATCTGCGGCAACCCGGCGTGCAGTGCAAGGCGGGCGAGGCCTGCGGCTTCCCTGCTGGTGAGATGGCAGCCACTGAAAGGTGCGCCCCGGACAGCGGCTGTTGCGGCCCAGCCACGGCGTCGCCTGCCGAAGCTACCACCCCGATCCGCCTGGAGTGAATTCGCCATCTCCGGCCCGGCAGCGCCAGGTGGTCTGGACCCTGGCCCTGCTCGCCACCGTCGGTTACGGCGCGCTGTATTACGCGCAGCCGCTGCTGGCAGTGGCCTTCGAAAACGCGTATGGCTGGAACCGCGCCCAGACGAGTCTGGCCTTCACTTTGGCGCTGCTGACCGCTGGGCTGGCCCCGGCGCTCGGGCGGATCCTGGATGCTGGACAGGGCGGGCGCTGGCTGGGGGCGGGGGCACTGCTGGGCAGTCTGGCCTTCGCGTTGCTGGCACTGATGTCCTTCTATCCGCTGTTTGAAGTGGTGTGGCTGCTCGCAGGCGTGGCGATGGGCCTGACCTTTTACGAGGCGGTATTCACGGTTCTGGGGCAGCAGGCAGGTGCGTCGGCCCGGCAGTCCGACACGCTAATAGTCACACCGATCGCTGGACTCGCCAGCACCGTCTTCGTGCCGCTGACTGCCGCGCTGCTGGGACTGTCCGCGCTGTTGTTGCTCATCGGCCTCCTGGTCTGGCGGGCGGTGCCAGACCGCGCACCTTCTACTCCGTCGTCTGCCCTGAAAGCGTTCACGCCTGGGCTGCTGTTCGGGCGACTGGCCATGTCGTTCACGCTGTCCAGAATCGTTACCGTGAGCGTGGGCTTGCAACTTGCCCCACTGCTGCTGGCCGCCGGACATCCGCCCGCCGTGACGGCGGGCCTGACCGGGTTGCTGGGCCTAGCAGCCCTGCCGGGGCGCATCGTCTTCCTGCCGTTGTTGAGGCGTCTGGCCCCTGACGCTAGGCTTGATTGGTCTGATGGGCGCCGGCACAGCAGCCCTCCACTTCGTGCCCTCCACCGCACTCAGCGCCGTCGGAATCGTGGCGTTCGGCCTCGCCAGCGGCGCGCTGACGCTAGCCCGGGCCGAACTGCTTGCGCTGCATTACCCGGTGGGCTGTTCGGGACAGTCAATAGGCGTCTTGCCCGCCCGGTTAATCTGGCCCAGGCGGTCACGCCGTTCGGGGTGGGCCTGCTCTATACCTGGAGTGGCGGATTTATCCGGTCCCTGCTGGTGGGGCTGGCTGCGCTGGCGGGCTGGAGTCTGATCGGGCAAGGCTTCCCAAAGGAAGCAGATCTGACCGACGCACCGATTTCGTAGATGGGCCACAACACTGACTTAACCTGGCGAAGAGCGGAGCTCTGTCTGAACCACCCGGGAGCTTGCTGGCGCCGCAGCTCTATAGAAGGCGACCGCTTGGGCCGGCTCTGATAACGTCAACCTTCTAAATCCGTCTCAGTCGGCAGGACTCAGGGGTTACTTGCTCCTGCTTTAAATCCACTCGCCTTGGAGACAACCCACGTGCAGCGCAGAAATTAACGCTCAACAGCTGATGCTGAGGTCTGTGCATCTTGAGGATTTTGCCATCCACCCGTGACCCTGCTTGCTTACACTCCAAGCATGAGTGACGACAAGAAAGGAATAGGAGAACGCCTGGGCGAGGCCGTAGACAGCGTGAAGCACAAGGTGAATGAAGGCGCGGACCGCGCCCGCGCCGAAGGGCACGATTTCAAGGCCGAAACCACGGACAACCCGGTCGAGGGCGCGGTAGAAAAGGGCAAGGGCATGGTGGACCGCGGTAAAGCCGAACTCCATGAGAGCGCCAGCGAGAAAGACGCCAGCCGCTAACTGGCTCGGCCGACGGGGCGCATGGCCTTCTGGCCATGCGCCCCTGGCTTGCTTACCCATGACGTATAGCGAATGTCCATGGCGTCTCGATCTGTGCCCGGGGACGAAGCAGCGATCCTCCCCTGGTCTTCGTCCGTGGCCTGCAGCCATCTGTCTTCCGCCCGTCCTCAGGCGCGCCTCGCACTCCACTTCGAGGTCTACGCTTACGATCAGCCTGCTCACAACCGCATCGTGACTCCGAAAGACGGCTTAACGTAGACTTCGCCGAGCGGTCGAGATGGTGCATCGGCGTGTCGGGAAGGGCGTGTCGGTCGCGGACGACCTGAACACCCATAGCGTGAACGCCTCTACGAGCACTCTAAACCTGAAATCGCTTGACGGATCGCCCGGCGCGTCAAGTCGAACTACATGCCCGAGCCCGCCTCATGGTGGAACGTCGTGGCGATCGAACTCGTTGCGCTGGCCACGCAATGCCTGAACCGCCGGATCGCGAGCAAAGATGGCCTGGAACGAGAGGTAACGGCGTAGCAGGATGCGGGTAATCGACAGCGACCCAAGGTTATCTGGCACTTCCGGACCAAAGACGCACGGATCAGGTTGCGACGGCTCCATCCCTCATTCCCAGCAAGTCCCGCGCCACCAGGAGGCGTTTGAGGACCACCCGGCATGTTTCGCGTTCATTTTCGCCCGATCACGTCCCATCACCTGGCCGAGTGTCTGGCGCTGGAATTCGACGAGCCGCAACGCGCTTTCGTCGCCCCGAACGTCCTTTCGCGCGCGCAGGCTTACCTCAACTCGGCCCTGCGCCCTTTCGGCGTGTACGACGACGGCAGTCTCGGTTTTGAGGCGCCCGTCACGCCCATGGCCGGTTTCGTGATGCTGCAGGTCACTGCCGGTGTGGGCTTCGTGCTGCGCTTGATGATCGACCGCCGCTTTCAAGGCCGAAGACTCGCGCGAGTGACGGTGCGCGAAGCCGTTCGCCGATTGCGGCCCGACCCGGAGGTGGGGGTCATCGCGACCAGTCATCGGCACGAGAATCAAGCCGTGGGCAGCTGTTGACGTCGGAAGGTTTTGTGCCCTGGCCGACCGAATACGCGCAAGGTCACGCGACGGAAACGCCCTTGTATTTGCATTTGCCTACACCAACGGGGCCTGATGTCTGACAGGACCAATGGGGCGAGGGATGCATGGTTCCCACTGGGACAAGCCACAAGGTGGCTTTCTACCTGCCGTGCGAAGACGAACCGTCAAGTCTCGTCATCGGACGCTGGTGGAGAGGCTGTCTGCACGGCTTACATTGTCTTTCCCCGAAGCTGCTACCGTCACTGTGGCCCGCTTCCGGGTGGGCCGCTTCCTTCGGGGCAGGGTGAAATTCCCTACCGGCGGTGATGGCCCTAGGCCTCAGCCCGCGAAGCCCGCGCAAACTGCACCACGCGCCGGCCCGATCCCGCGAACTTCGGGAGCCGACGGTCACAGTCCGGATGAGAGAAGGAGGAACGTCACCTCGCCACCCCGGTGGGTGACGACAACCCATGTATACAGTGAATGCGCCGCCCGATAGGGTGGTAGCGGTCCTGTCCGCCGACGAGCGCTGGATGACGCTCGCGCTGGACCTGGCCCCCAGAGGCCTCGGGCGAACCGCCCCCAATCCCCCTGTGAGCTGCGTGATTGTTCAGGGCGATGAGGTGGTGGGACAAGGCTTTCATCCCAGGGCCGGCGAACCGCACGCGGAAGTGTTCGCCCCGCACGGGGCAGGAGCGCACGCGCGCGGCGCCACCGCCTACGTCACCCTGGAACCGTGCAGTCATCACGGGCGCACCCCGCCCTGCACGGACGCTCTGATCGCGTCGGGGGTCTGCCGGGTGGTGGTCTCCACCCTCAATCCGAACCCCAGGGTGGCCGGGCGCGGTGTGCAGGCGCTCCGCGACGCTGCGATCGACGTAAGCGTGGGGATCCTAGAAGCCGGGGCGACGCGTCAACAGGCGGGCTTCCGCAGCGTGATCGTCCGGGGCCGCCCGTGGGTGGTGGCCAAGTACGCGATGACCCTCGACGGCAAGGTGGCGGCAGTGGGCGAGGGCAACGGCAAGGTGAGCGACGCGGCGGCGCGGGAGCGGGCCATGGTCTGGCGCAACGAGCTGGACGCCGTGGCGGTCGGCAGCGGCACTCTCAACATGGACGACCCAGCCCTCACCACCCGTGGCGTCCCAGGGGGCCGCTACGCACGCGCTGTCGTGTTTGATCGCCAGGCCCGGTCCAACCCCCAGGCCCAGGCCTGGCGTCCGGGCAGCGTCCTCGTGACGGCTCCAGACGCCGCCGTGTCCGCCTTCGAGGCCTCAGGCATCACCGTCGTACGCGCCGAAACGCCCCAGAGCGCCTTGACCCAACTGGGACACCTGGGGCTCTCCAGCATGCTGCTGGAGGGCGGCCCTGGCCTGCTGAGCACCTTGCTGGACGCCGGGCTGGTGGACGAGGTGCGGACGTTTATCTCCCCGAAATTGCTGGGCGGTGGCCTGTCGCCGCTTACGTCGCCGGACCGCCGCATGAATGAAGCTCAAGAGCTGCGCGACGTGACCGTCGAGACGCTGGGCCAGGACGTCCTGGTGACGGGCCTGCTGAGCGACATTCCGCGCCTCTGACGGGATTTTCTCCTCTTTTTCAACAACGCTGGCGAGCAAATCTGCTTTCCGCCGTCAGCCGTGAGGTCAACCATGTTTACTGGAATTATTGAACAGCTCGGGCGCGTGGCCCAGACCGTGGACACCGCCGGCAACCTGACCGTCACCATCGAACCGAGCGCCATGTGGGCGGACCTGTCCCTGGGCGAGAGCGTCGCCGTGAACGGCACCTGCCTGACCGTCACCGCCTGGGACCACGCGGGCTTCACAGTGGACCTCAGCCGCGAAACACTGGCTAAGACCGCTCCCCACTGGCAGCAGGGCCACAAGGTCAACCTGGAGCGGGCCATGACCGCGCAGGCCCGCTTCGGTGGCCATGTGGTCAGCGGCCATGTCGATGGCGTGGGTGAGATTCTGGCGGTCGAGGCCCAGCCCGGCGCCTACACCATGAGGGTGCGCGCCCCCGCCGCACTGGCCCGCTACCTCGTCCCCAAGGGCAGCGTCACGGTGGACGGCGTGAGCCTGACCGTGGTGGACGTGGGCGGCCCGGCGGGCAGCCGCGCCGATCTACGGGCCGACGAGTTCACGTTGTGGCTGGTGCCGCACACCCTGGACGTCACCACCCTGCACACCTGGACCGCTGGAACGCGGGTCAACCTGGAAGCCGATCAGATGGCCAAGTACGCCGAGCGCCTGCTGCTGATGCGGGACTGGACGCCGCCCACCACGGACGGGGCAGGCCACGACGTTCAGGAGGTGGGAGCATGACCGCCGCTCCCAGCACGCTGTCCCCAATCACTGATCTCCTCGCGGACCTGCGGGCAGGCCGTCCCATCATCCTGGTGGACGACGAGAGCCGCGAGAACGAGGGTGATCTGCTGATGCCCGCCGCGACGGCGACGCCGGAGTGGATCAATTTCATGGCCCGTGAGGGCCGGGGCCTGATCTGCGTGACCCTCATGCCCGAGCGGGCACAGCAACTGGACCTGACGCCCATGGTGGGCCGCAGCACCGACCCGAACGGCACGGCCTTCACGGTCAGCGTGGATCACACGGGCAATACCACCGGCATCAGCGCTTTCGACCGCGCGGCCACCATCGCGGCGCTGATGGACGAGGCGGCGTACCCCACCGATTTCCGGCGTCCAGGGCATGTATTCCCGCTGGTGGCGCGACCCGGCGGGGTCCTGCGCCGCGCGGGACACACCGAGGC
Organism: Deinococcus humi; assembly: GCF_014201875.1. NCBI lineage: Bacteria > Thermotogati > Deinococcota > Deinococci > Deinococcales > Deinococcaceae > Deinococcus > Deinococcus humi. Next base: position 23,366 of record NZ_JACHFL010000027.1, read on the forward strand.
CGCGTGTGATCTGGCGCGGCTGGCAGGCTTCGCCCCGGTGGGCGTGATTTGCGAGGTCATGGGCGACGACGGGGAGATGAGCCGGCTGCCGGAGCTGCTGGTCTTCGGGGAGAAGCACGGCCTGAAGGTGGGCAGCATCGAGGCGCTGATCGCCTACCGCATGGAACACGATCCGTTCATGGTGCAGGTGGCCGAGGCGTAGCTGCCCACCGAGTACGGCCCCTTCCGCATCGTGGGCTTCGAGGACGCCATCAGCGGGGCGGAACATGTGGCGCTGGTGATGGGCGAGGTCACGCCAGAGCCGCTGCTGGTGCGCGTGCACAGCGAGTGCCTGACGGGGGACGGCTTCCACTCGCTGCGCTGCGACTGCGGCCCCCGGCCCTCCGCGGCGATGCGGGCCATCGCCGCGGAGGGCCGGGGCGTGCTGGTGTACCTGCGGCAGGAAGGGCGCGGCATTGGCCTGCTGAACAAGATCCGCGCCTACCACCTGCAGGACGGGGGCGCGGACACCGTCGAGGCCAACGAGCAGCTCGGCTTCCCCGCCGACGCCCGCGACTTCGGCATCGGCGCGCAGATGCTGCACCTGCTCGGCGCGCGGCAACTGCGCGTGCTGATCAACAACCCCCGCAAGCTGAGCGCTCTGGGCGGTTTCGGTCTGGAGGTCGTGGAGCGGGTGGCGCTATACGCGGGCCACAACGCACACAACGCCGCTTACCTGCAAACCAAGACCGACAAGCTCGGCCACATCGGCATCCGCAGCAGTCAGGAGTAAACCACGTGGATGTCCGGGGGCCATGTGAATGGCCTCTCCCAGACACGCACCCCCATCATCCTTCAAGGAGCACTCCATGAACCGAATTGAAGCCCATCTGCTCGCCACCGACCTGAAGTTCGCCGTCGTGAGCACCCGCTGGAACCACCTGATCGTGGACCGCCTAGTGGAGGGCGCAGAACTCGCGTTCGTCCAGCACGGCGGAAAAACAGGGCATCTGGACCATTACCTCGTCCCCGGCGCGTACGAGGTGCCGCTGATCGCCCGCAAACTGGCCGAGTCCGGTCAGTACGATGCGGTGGTGTGTCTGGGAGCCGTGATCAAGGGCAACACCGATCATTACGATTTCGTGGCGGGCGGCGCAGCCACCGGCAGCCTGAACACCTCCCTCCAGACCGGCGTGCCCGTGGCGTTCGGCGTGCTGACCACCGACACCGTGGAGCAGGCCCTGAACCGTGCTGGAATCAAGGCCGGAAACAAGGGGGGCGAGGCCGTCATGGCCATGATCGAAACGGTTAATCTCCTGAAACAGATCCCTGAAGGGCCGATCTGACCTGCTGAGGACTGGGATCGAGCCTTGCCTCTGTCAGCAACGGATCGCCCAGGAAAGGGGTACTCGACTCCAAGAGAGTCCGCCGGTAGAGCGCTGCTCAACGGCTTGAGTGCCCATCGCCTGGGCAAACGGAGCTGCTCTGCAGGGAGCCCAACAAGCGCATGAGTTGTTCAGCAGAAGGCGTGCACAAACGAACGTTTGAGCGGTGCTTCGCGGCACGTGACCAATTGCAGCTTCCGGCGTTGCGAAACACTGTTGTCCAACCCCATGAAGGGGCGATGCGTTTTTGCAGCAATGTGATAATCCCACCGCGCGACACGGCGCCATGTTCGGTAACAGCGAGGGTTGAGATCACGAAAACGAGCACAGAAGTTCCTTGACTTGCACGCCTATCTCACGAATCTCTACCACCCGGCCCGCTCCACCGTTCCCACCCATCACCGGTGCTATTCGTCCACGCCGTGTCTTCAAAACGTGGCGAGAGGTCGTGGGGCAGGCCGCCTTGCTGAGCTTCCCCTGCTCCATCGAGTCCAACGACTTGCCACAGCCCCGCTGGAGAGATGTGGCGTGCTTGAGGGTCACTCCGGTCAATCACAGCTCACCAGCCTACCGAGCTCAAGTGGCCAGAACCTCGGCGTCATGGGTACGGGCCAGCAGATCGGCAAGTTCAATAGGTGTCAGTTCAGACAGGCGCACGGTGGCGCAAGGATGAAGCGCACCAGCATGAGCAAAAAGAGGAGCGCACGCCCGACTACAGCTCAGGTGATCTGCCACCAAATTCTAAATAAACATGGGGCTTTCACTGGAGATGGCACGCTCTCTATGCTCCATTTCATGTTCCCCTCCAGTCGCACAGCGCTTCTACTCACCTCAGCCCTGGCAGGTACGGCTCTGGCTGTCCCGCTCAAGAATACCCAGGCCCCGCTCACAGCAGATGTTCCCGCTGGCTGGGAGCAGCGCCCTTACCCAGGAGGTCTGCCTGGCATCATGGTGGTTGCTCCTGGCACTCCCCCACCCGCTGTCCTGCAACTGTTCTTCGCTCCGTATCAGAGCGAGGGCAATGGCACCGCCGCTTTGAAAGAGTTCATCGGGGGAGTCGAGGAATCGCTGACAGGCGGTGGTCAGGCCACCCTGAAGCGGATCAGCAGTCGCCCACGGACGGTGGGCGGAATCAAGGGCACCGAGCGGCTGTACAACCTGACCCTCAATGCCAATGGGGCCGTGGTGCGCTTGCAGTACTGGTACGGCCTGAGCAAACGCAACCTGCTGAGCGTCCAGTTCACCACGGGACCCGCCACCTCAGCATCTCAGAAAACCGTCTTTGACAAGACGTTAAGTTCGCTCAAAATCAAGTAGACAAGGAAAAAGCGGCCAAAAAGGCCGCTTTGATTCTTCTAAGATAAGGCAGTATTCAGCCGCTGTCAAACACATGCATCGGGTGCCGGGGCAGCGGCACGGGGCGGGGCGAGGCCACTCAAGGAGATCGTCAACGTCAGGCACGTTCAGCAATAGACACTGGCGCCGACCCACAGCAGTGGGTGGTCTCCAACTTCAGAGGAGAGCCCACGAGCCTGAGTGAGCACTTGTTCATCCCTGAGAAGGGCCGCAGTGGCGGTGATCTCCGGGGGCGGTTGTGTGGACTTAACCGTCCGCTCTATGTGAATCAGGGTCCCAGCGACGCCATGCTGCTGGGACAGTTCCGCTACGAACTGTTCACGCGGCAGAACAGAACGATCTATTCATTCAGTTCTGGCGATTACGTCTTCCATGACCTTCCCGTAATTTCCGTTCAGTGTGTCCCACCCATCAACAGGTGGGCCATTCTCTTGTCCTAAGAGAGGTCGCCCCAACACGTCCACTGATGGCGAACCGTCCCGACAAATACAGCCAGGCAGCACTGGACAGTGCATCAGGACAGGCAGAACATCGTTACCGCTGCGCCATCGACAGATCCCGAGACGCAGCGCTAGCAACTCCTGCTTCTTACACGGTCCATAGCGAGGGGGCTTTTCTGGCTTTCAAGACCGTGTCGCCCCATGAGGGTGGGCATCGTTCTCAGGGTCAATAACTGGTGGGGAGGCTGGCCGCGCCAAACCAGTAGGCCTCTAAAAGCTTGACCACGGATAAGAACTCATCCAGGCGGGTGGGCTTGCTGAGGTAGGAATTGGCCTGCAGTGCGTACGCGCGCTTCACATCGGCTGGAGCGTGCGAAGTGGTGAAGACCACCACCGGCAGGTGAGCGAGGGATGGGTCGGCCCGCAGGGCAGCCAGCACCTCAAACCCGTTCATGCGGGGCATGTTCAAGTCGAGCAGGATCAGGCTCGGAAGGATCCCCAGATCTCTGGCCGCCCGCATCTGCTCTAAGGCGTCCAAACCGTCCCGGGCAACCGTCAGATGCACTTGCGTGCCGGACAGTTCCAGGGCCGACTCCATCAAAAAGACGTCGGCAGGATTGTCCTCCACCAAAAGCAGACGCGCCGAGTCAGGCATCCCGGGCAGCCTCCCGAGGATCAGGCAGGTGGAAGGTCAGAGCCGCGCCCTGACCGGGAGTGGAGGCGAGGTGCAGACTTCCCCCGTGCGTCTCAGCAATTTTGCGGCACAACGTCAGTCCAATCCCATTTCCGGTCACGTCCTCTCGTCGGTTCAGGCGCTGAAAAAGGCCGAACACTTTGTCGTGAAATTCGGGCGCAATTCCCGCGCCCTGATCCTGTACGGTAATGTTCCAGGCCCCTGGCACCCGTTCAGCGCCCACTTGCACTTCAGGAGCCGGGCCACCGAAGGTCAGCGCGTTATCGAGCAGGTGCCGCAGGAGGGCGTGCAGTCTCGCTGGATCAGCCTGAACAGTCGGAAGGCCCTCTTGGATCTTAATCCGGGCCCCAGCGGACTGAAGTTTGGGTTGCAGCGTCTCCATCACGCCGTTCAGAACCTGTCCCAAGGCCACGGGGCGGCGAATGGGCGGTGGCGCCGACAGCAGATCCGTGTATGTGTGCAGGTCGCGAGTCAGACTGCGCAGACGGGCCGTTTCGTTCAAGATGAACTGAATCATGCGCTCACCGTTTGCGTCCACCTGGTCCTGGTAGCGGAGCTGGAACAGCTCCGCGAACTGCGCGATCAGGCGCACCGGTTCTTGCATATCGTGGGCGATCACAAAGGCGTACTGCCGCCACTCGGCATTGGACTGTTCAAGTGCTGCATTCAGGGACCGGACCACACTCAACCGTTCGCCCAATGCTGCGGTGAGGGCACGCTGAAGGTCTTGCGCCTCTTCCACCTCTCCGGCGTGCCAGGGCGCGGCGTGACCACGCACCGTCTCGACATAGGTTTCAAACGACCGTCGCGGTCCCAGCGTGTCTTTGGCCTGCTCCGGAGTCGCTCCCCCCCAGGCCACCTCCGCCCTGATTTCCGGGCGCAGCCATACCACCCCCTCGGACCAGCCGCTCCCCACGCTGATGGCGAGCAGGCCGCTGGCCCGGTCAGTCAGGGCCAGCGCAGGCGGCCAGTGTTCAGAGAGGGCGTCCGTCTGGAAGAAGGTTCCCTCCCGGGTGCGCAGCCAGCCGAGAAGCGCTTCTACCTCGCCTGGACTCAGGGCGGTTCCCCTGACCTGCCAGCGCCCCTCAAAGAATACGATCACGCCTTCGGCCTGCATCAGGCCCCTCAAATCCAGCGCCTCATCGGTCAGGGTGTCCAGCGGAGCCAGCGACCCGGCGGCGGCGTCCACGATCTGCCGGTGGCGGTTTTGAAGGCCGCGCCGGAAAGCGTCAATGTCTGCCCGGTATTTGATCTGGACCTGGAGGTTCAGCAACCGCCCCAGGTACTCCAGCGCTGAGCGGATCTCAGGCGACAGCACATACGCCGACCCGTGGTGGCAGGCGATCAGGCCCCACAATTGCCCGTCCACCACGATGGATACCGACAGACTGGACCGCACGCCCATATTTCGCAAGTACTGAAGGTGCATCGGCGAGGTGCTGCGCAACACCGCCCCGCCGAGTGCTGTGGGCTGGCCGGTCTGGGGATTGAGCACCGGCTCGAGGGCAACGGGCGCCGCATGGGTGTCTGCCGTCAGGCGTAGCAGGTGCCTCACGTAAAGGGCGCGGGCCTGCACGGGGATGTCGGCTGCCGGGAAGCGGTGTTTCAAGAAAGGCGTCATGTCTTCCCGGTGGGTTTCGGCAATCACCTCGCCGCTGGCATCCTCCGAGAAGCGATAGATCATCACGCGGTCAAATCCCGAAATCTCCTGCACGAGACGCGCGGCTACCTGGGTCAGGTCCATCAGCGTTGGCGCACTCTCCAGGGCAAACACGGCGTTGCGCAGGGCGTGAGGTCCGGTAGAGTCGGTGGCTTCACCCATCTCGAACTCCAGCACCAGCAGATCCTCCACACGGTGAGCGGTGAGGGCTACATGCCCGGTGGGCAATCCAAAAGTGGTGCGATATTGCAGGTGGTCGGGCGCCCCAGTGGGCAGCGCCATTACGAGCGCGTGAAAGACGGGCACAGGCAGCAGGGAGGAGAGCGGCGCGCCCCGCAACTCGTTCGGCAACCGCCCCAGGTAGGTCTCGCTGTTCAGGCTCACCTGAAGGATCTGGTGAGTCCTTGCATCCACCGTCAGCAGCGCCCCGTGGGGCTGAATGCTCCCCGGGATGTGGATGGGTTCGCGCTCGCAGTTCTCGGTGGTGATCTGCGGCCCGCCCAAATAGGTGGGCGGGAGCAATTCGGGCGACCCGCCAGTCATGCGGAGACACCTTTCAGCACCTGATGGAACAGTTCAAAAGTATGCTGCGCGCCTGCGATAACGTCTTCCTCATCCTCAGGCGCGACGCCCCGATTCATCGCCTCCGTCAGGGCCAGCCACATTGGCCCAGTTGCGGCACCGTAAGCGTGGAAGTAGGCACTGCCGCTCTGGGATTGGATGTTCAGGTTCCGTTGGAGATGGCGCGCAATAACTTGCCCACCCAGGGTGGCCCCTTCCAGCACGTAAAGGGCGCCCAGCCCCTCAGACACCCCCGCCAGTTGGGGAACGGTCGGCGGCGTTGGGGAGACAGAGGGCAGGTGTCCCAGGTCACGCGTAAGTAGCGGTGCTTTCAGGCGCAGGTGAAGCTCGAAGGCTGGCGGAAAAGGCAGGGTCAGCAGTCGAGCCTCCAGCGGCCCAACGACGGCTTGAAGCTGACTGAGCAAACGGGCGTAGGCGACCCGAGACAGGGAAGGGTGCAGAACCGGCATGAGGGCTTCCACTTCTCGATGTCGATCGAGGGTAGCCTGTTTCAAACGCAACATCAGCATGGGATGGTGGTCACCCTAGCATGTGTAGGGGGGCTGTCAAGTTGAGTGTTCAGTAACTTATCTCACTTTATCCATATAAGCCGATGACAAATTTGGATGGTGAAGTTTAATTTCAGACAAAATACTGAAGGGGTTGAGGGCATACTGACTCTTAATCAGCTGACTGTGGCAAGTCGTCAACAGTAGGGTGAGGAGAGAGCGTAAGTACAGCAGCAAAACGCCTGTTTCTGGTGGCGCCGCCTGTGAGCGGAAACAGTACAGCGGGCCGGATGGTGCAGGTTTGTGATCCGGACGTGCAAGCTGAGAAAACCTAATATCCGTCGTCGTGACCTAACTCCGCGTTGTCGGCGCTCTTGTCATCGTGTCGCATGATGGGGTTGCCCGACCAGGTTCTCGCAACGAGCCGCGATCTGACCTGGACGTGCTCTACAGCCTGAAGCATGGGAAGCTCCAGAAGGGCCGCACCGTCACTCCAGAGCTTGTCGGTGTGGGCGCTGGACTGCACGTCATGCTCGCCCAGCAGTCGGATGAAAAAGTCTTGGCCGCCTCAGTCTCGCTGTGACCCTGAAGGAAAACGTCGAGAACAACGCCATGTTCATCCACGACCTGCCACAACCAGTGGACAATGCCGCCCACGTCCACGTGCAGTCTCATCGAGGTGCCAGCGGGAACCCTAAGCGAACAGGCGCCGAACCTGGTGAACCCGGTGCGATTGGATTCGCGGGTCACGCACGTTCCTTGTTCAAACGGGAGTCCTTTAATATCCCGGTAGTTCAGCGTGAATCGGTGGTAGAGCACTGGCAGCGCACCCAATGACCTCTTGAGGGAAGCGGTAGCCGGGAAGCTTCTGACTGCTCAGCACCGCGCTACCCTACCGAAACAACTTGCCGCAACCGATTGATCTCAGCCCTCATTCCACCGTGCCACGTACCAGCATCAGGCTGAGCGTGTAGTCCGGCGCGGTGGGCGACTCCCACGCCCTTCCCTGCTCCACCACGGCCAGCAAAAGCCGTTTGAGTGCTCGGGCTTGAGGCTCCGGCAGTCGCAACCCGGCGATGGTCAGCATCAGCGGCTCGTCTCCCCCGAACACGTCCTGCGCTGGCCCCCGCTCATCGCCGATCTCCAGATTGCTCTGCGTTTCACCCCGCGACAACCACAGACCCCAGACGGGCGAGTGTTCCTGGACCTGATGGGCAGCCAGCGAGGAGAGGCGCTCCATGCGCGGCCCGATCTGGGCCAGCCAGAACGCCTCCAAGGTCTCCGCCGCCGTCACTTCGTAAGGAATGAACCAGCGGGGCGAGACCCGGTAGCGTTTGATGGGACGCCCGTGCCGGGGGTCCACCCGTTCCACGAAGGCGACATTTCCCTTGCACAGCTTCCCCAGCAGGTATGAGGCGCGGGCCAGGGGCAGGGCCAGGTGTTCGGCCACCTCACTGGCACTTCGGGCGGCTGTCATCAGAAAATTCAGGAGTGGGCGCAGTTCTGGACGCAGCAGCAGCTCAGCCTGTCTGGGCGTTGCCGTGTGGTGCGTCAGATGTATCGTCACGCCCACAGCCTAGAAAAGACCTACACGAAAAAGCGAGTGGTCTTTCCGGTAGCGTCCTACACACACTCGGTGCATGACCTCGTCCCTGTGGAACCGTAGTGTCGTGATCTGGCTGCTTGCCACCGTCCAGTCCCAGTTCGGCATGGCCCTGGCGGGAATCGCGCTGAACTTTCTGGTCTTGCATCAGACCCGGTCCGCTTCGCAAATGGCCCTGACCCTGGCCTTCTCTCTCCTACCAAACCTGTTGATGCCGCTGGTCGGCGCGCTGGTTGACCGCTGGCCCTTGAAGTGGCCGCTGATCGGTTCCGACGTGCTGCGCGGGACACTGCAACTGGCGGTGGGCGGCGCGGCGCTCCTGTGGGGCGAGGTGCCGCTGTGGGCCATCAATGGGGCCGCCGTTCTGACCGGGTTGGCCGGACTATTTACCGGACCGGCCGGGAGTGCCGCCGTGCCAGCGCTGGTTCCGGCCAGCGAGCTGGCGCGGGCCAATGGCTTGCTGGGGGGACTGGGCCGGGGAGCATGGCTGCTCGGTACGCTGGCGGGGGCCTGGATCGTGACGCGCTGGGGACCACCGCTCGCCATCCTGATGGACGGCCTGAGTTTTTTCGTGATGGCCGCGCTGCTGGGCTGGGTCAGGTTGCCTACCCGTGGGACGCTGGGCGCTGGCGGGTCACGCTCTTATCTCCTGACCGAAGTGCGTGACGGTCTACGCGTGATGGCCCGCTCGCGGGTGCTGATTCTCGCGCCGATCATCGCCCTGCTGCTCAATGCCAGTCTCGCCCCAGTCACGGCCATCCTACCCAAACTGTTTGAGGCCCTGGGTGGACAGGCCACGGGGTACGGCACCTTCCTGGCCCTAGAGAGCCTGGGGGTGATCGGCGCTGGCCTGCTGGTCGTGGCCTGGGGGGACCGGCGCTCCCCTCAGGGGCTGATCGCGGCGGGACTGGGGCTGACAGCCTGCTCTTACGCGGTGATGTGGGCGTGGCCGCAGCCGGCTGTGCTGCTGGGTTCGGCGCTAGTCCTGGGGCTGGGCTTTGGCCTGATCAACACGCCATTTCAGACGCTGCTGCATCAACTTGTTCCCGGAGCGTACCTGGGACGGGTCTTCAGCATGTTGGCGATGGTGTCAAGTGTCGGGATGCCGCTGAGCCTGGTGCTGGTCTCTCCGGTGCTGGACCAACTGCCGCTGCCCCTGTGGTTTGGAGTGGCCGCGCTGGCCCAGGGCTTGGGTGGGGTGATCTGGATCTGGGGGATTCAGACAGAAGGGCGTTTGAGAACGGTACAGATCGATGTGGTGGGGTCTTGAACTCGCCGATAATTGGTATATCGGATGGTCGTGCCTACACAAATCATGCTCCTACTCATGCTGGGTAAAGGACGGCCAAGTTCAGCTGGTGGAAATCTAGGAAGTTTTTACTCCAGTTTCTCCTCAAAGGCATCAAGGAGCCAGGCATGCCTTGATGCGAGTCGGCGCCTTCTACCCTTAGCCCTGCGCATCCGGTCGCCCTCCTGCAAATGGTTGTGTTGCCTTAATTGGATTAGGGTAGGCTCACCACAGTGACCGAAGGAAGAAGGAACGCCTTACCGCCACCGATCCCCTATGACGCTCATCCAGAAGGCCGCCAATGCTGTACCACCGCTTTCCCCGGAGCTATCCGGACTTGCTGCATCGGCGCGGCACCCTGGTCAGTCACGAGACCCTGCGCGAATGGTGCATCACCTTCAGTGACCTCTTTGCGCAGGCTCTCCCCACTCGAGGCCTTCGGGGGTGTGGAACCATCCTCCGAACGCGGTGGCGCCACCTGGTGATACCGGGACTGGCCTTCAGGTGGTGGCCAGCTCGGCAGGGAGTGGCGCCTCCAGCTGAGCCATGGTGTTCAAGCTCTCCAGCAGCAGCTCGGTGCGTTCCGGTCCCAAATCATTCAGCATTCGGGTCAGCAGACGAGTCACTTCCTGATTGATCGTCTCAATAACCGTTCGTCCCTTATCGGTCAGATGCAGGCGGTAACGACGGGCGTCATCCGGGTCAACCACACGTTGAACGAGGTGGCGCTTGATGAACGGGTCAAGCAGGCGGCTGGTGGCGTAGCCCGGCACATGCAATATCCGGGCGAGCCCACCCGGGGTCAGATGCTGTTGATCAATCCAGCGCAGGATCATGTAATCCCGCAGGTCCAGGTCGAACTTTTCGAGGAGTACAGGCGTGATGGACCGTGTAAAGGCTTCACGTGCCCTGAAGTGTGCTTCGAGAAGTTGAGTGGCCAGAACCGTGGCGTCTGACGGGAGGGAAGAGGCCATACCTCTATCATACAACTGCAATAGCGAAGTAATTGCATTTCTGCAAATATTGGAGATAAGCTGTCAAAGTTTGGCCTGACCCAGCACCGCCCCTACCGCCCCCTCACCTTCCCGGAGCCCCTGCATGACCGTACCCACCGAATACACAGCCCGGCAAAAGACCATCTCGCTGGTGACTGTCCTCCTGGCCGTGCTGCTCGCCAGCATGAACCAAACCATCGTTTCCACCGCCGGCCCCGCCATCCAGCAGGCACTGAACATCGAGAACAGCCTCTACTCCTGGATCACCACCGCGTACCTGCTGGCCAGCACCGCGCTTGTTCCGATCTACGGCAAGCTCAGCGACCTGGTCGGCCGCAAGCTCATCATGATCTTCGGCGTCCTCGTCTTTGTGGCCGGTTCGGTGCTCTGCGGCCTGGCGGACGGGGTCGGGATGCTCATTGCCGGCCGTGGGGTCCAGGGCCTCGGCGGCGCCGCCCTGCTCGGGTTGATGTTCGCCGTCATCGCCGACCTTTACCCTCCCGAGCAGCGCAGCCGCTACACCGCCCTCGTCGGCGGCGTGTTCAGCCTCGCCACCGTCCTCGGCAGTATCGTCGGCGGGTATGTCACCGACCACTTCGGCTGGCACAACGTCTTCTTCATCAGCATCCCGCTCGGGGTCCTCACCCTCGGCACGATGCTGTTCATGCCGCCGCTCAAACAGCAACGTGAACGTGCACCGCTCGATTTCGTGGGCGCCGGACTGCTGGTCCTCTTCAGCGTCACCCTGCTGCTCGCCCTGTCGCTCGGCAAAACCCAGGTTTCGCCAGGCGAAAGTGGCTTCCTGTGGGGGTCCTGGCAGATCCTCTCCTTCCTAGCCACCGCCGTTACTTCGCTGATCGCGTTCATTGCAGTGGAACTGCGCGCCGCCGACCCCATCATTGACATTCGCCTCTTCCGCAATCAGACCTACGCCGTGGCAAACGGCGCCACGTTTCTCCTCGGTATCGTCTTCTTCGCCGCGACCGTGTTTCTGCCGCTGTTCATGGTCAACGTGATCGGCCTCTCGGCCACCAATGCCGGGCTGACCACCTTTCCCCTCACCATCGGCCTCGTGATCAGCAGCATCGTCGCTGGACAGGCTTACGCCCGCATCGGCATCTTCCGTCCCGTGATCTTCGTCGGTGGTCTGTTCCTCATGCTCGGCTTCGTCCTGATGGGCTACACGCTGCGCCCCGACAGCACCCAGTTTGAGCTCACCTGGAAGATGATCGTCATCGGTCTGGGCCTCGGGCCCATCCTGCCCATGCTGACGCTCGCGATCCAGGGTGCCGTCAAACCCAGCGAAATCGGCGCCGCGACCGGCACGAACAGCTTCCTGCGCTCGCTCGGCAGTACCCTGGGCGTCGCGCTGCTCGGCACCCTGTTCGCCTCGACCCTCAAGACGGAAATTCAGGACAAGGTCGATAGCGCCAAAGGGCATCTCCCTGCCGAAATGCGCGCGCAATTCGACGTTCAGGGCACCTCCGGCAAGAAAACCGGCGGCAGCACCCAGAGCTTTGACGCCGCTCAGCTCAAACGCGAGGCCATCGAGAAACTCGACAAGAGCCGAAACCAGTACATCGCGGCCCTGCGGGACCATGACCAGGGCGCCATTCAGGCCCTCCTGAACGACCCGAAGACCGCCCCGCAGTTGCGCGACGTCCTGAAGAAGGGTGGCTTTGAGGGCGTCATTCGAGCGGGGTTCGACGAGCAACGTCAGCTCCTGACCCGCGCGGTGCTCAAGCATGACCCAGCCGCCATCCAAACCATTACCTCGAACCCCCAGACGCCCCAAGAACTCAAAGAGGTTGTCCGCGGCGGCGTCACCACCCAGGTCGAAGCGACCATCGCGCACCAGCGTGATCTGCTCACCCGTGCCCTGCTGTGGAATGACCCGGCAGCCGTCCGTGACCTTCTCGCCAACCCCCAGACCCCAGCGGAGCTTCGCCAGGTGCTCGCCCGCGGCGGCGTCGAAGCCCAGGTCAAAGCCCGCTTCGACGAGCAGCGCACCCTCCTGACGCGCGCCCTGATCGAGAATGACCCGGCCGCCACCGCACAGCTCCTCGCCGACCCCCAGGCCCCGGCTGAGCTCAAGGGACTGCTCCAGAACGGCGGCGTTCGCGCCCAGGTCAGCGCCGCGTTCGCGCAGCAGCGCGCCCTGCTGACGGCCGCCATCGTGGGCAACGATCCGGCTGCCACCGCACAGCTCCTCGCCAACCCCCAGACCCCGGCTGAGCTCAAGGGACTGTTCCAGGACGGCGGCCTCGAAGCCAGGGTCGAAGCTGGCCTCACGCAGCAGCGAACGCTCCTCACCCGCGCCCTGAGGGACAACGACCCCCAGGCTGTCCAGATTCTTCTCGCGGCGTCGACCACTCCTGTCGCTCTCAAGCAGACCCTCGCTTCAGGCGGTCTTCGTGCGGCCGTAACGCGTGGGGTAGACACCCAGAAAGCCGCTATCGCTGCTGCCGTGAACGCCGGAGACCTCTCCCCACTCCTGAAAAACCCAGCGCTGCCCCAACCGCTGCGGCGTGCCCTGGCCGCCATTCCCGCAGCGGCATTGGCAACCTCTGAAGCCCGCACAGCCACCCGCAAGCAGGTGGAAGCGCAACTTGACGCGGCGAGACCCGCCGCAGAGACTGCCGCCATCAATGCTGCGCTAAGCACCGCGAACACCCGCCTGGACGCCGCCCTTCCCGGTGCCTTGACATCGGCACGCCAACAGGCGCTCCAGCAGGTGCTGACGGGTCTGGCCGCCAAGGAAAAAGAAGCGCTGGCCTCCGTGCCCAGGCAGGCGCTCGACGAGGTGCTCGCCGGCCTGGTGGCCCAGGAACCCGCCGTGCTCGCTTCGGCCCCGCCGCAGGCCCTTCACGCCGCCCTCGTGAAGCTCGACGCCGCGGAGCAAAGTGCACTAAAGACGGCGCCCCAACAGGCGCTGAAGAAGATCCTGCTGAGCTTAAACGCCAAGGAGCAAGAAGCCCTGGCCATCACGCCGAAGAAAAGCCTGACCAAGATCGTCAGCGGCATTGACGAGACGAAGGCGAAGGTGCTGCCGGTAATTGACGGAATCGGTGCGGGCATCAAGCTGGCGTTCACGGACGCCGTCTCACTGCTCTACCGCGTGGGCTTCGGGGTGGCCGCGCTGGCCCTGATCGTCAGCATGTTCCTCAAAGAAGCGCGCCCCGGCTCGGTGACCCGCGAGCAGATCGTCGAGGATGAATTGCGGTCCATCGAAGTCTGACGCGTCGAGGCCAGACGCTGACCGTCTGACCTCTGCAAGGCGACCTCCGGGTCGCCTTCTGTGTTCATCGTCACACGATCATCTCAGTAGAGCCCACCGGCCTATGAATAGCCATCTTTTCTCCCACCGTGCTGAGTGCTTCCAGTGGCAGGCTACACGCCGGGGGTCCACAGTACGCGCATGGCTGTCAGCGGCGCGCATCGCGCTGGCAGCCACGCTGGGGCAAGACCAGCCGGGTGAAACTGCGCGAGCATGACGCTGAGGTGCTCGAACGGCAGCGGCAAGCAGATGCCAAGCTGGGGTTGGCCGAGCCCGAGCACACACTGACTCGACGCCCAGGATGGGAGTCATCGCCCCGAAATGCGCTCCTTGACTGGCGCCCACCGCTCGGCCCAGGCCGCTCCCTCTAGTGGTTCGCCCGGCCTTGAATGGGGGTGGGTTGAGGATAATGACGCGTTGTCGCGGTGGATGAACAACCAGACGATGGTCTCCAGATGTGACTGAAGGCGATTGAAGGTCGGGGAACGGCAGACCAGAAGGGTCAGTTGAAGCGTTCAAGATGTTGGGGTCCAGCGATGCGGTGCAGCTTACCGAAGACCACACCCTTGTCGGCCGCCAGGCGTTCTGTATGACAGGTCGCGGCGTCCAGGTACGCTGTTCCGAGGCTACGCCAAAGCCCGTACGTGCCTAAGGTGTCGCGGGGCCCGAGGAAGAAACAGCGGACGATCTGTCGGGTGTGCCGATCCATTGCCAGCCAGATCCAGAGCCATCGTTGATGGCTTTTCACGAACTTGCATCGTTCGTCGCATTACTGCACCCGTGGGCAAGGTGCTGTAATGCTCAGGCTGTTTTTACTGGGGCAGCGGGTCACGAAAGTCGTGTGGGACGCGGCGGCTCAACCCTTCGAGATGCAGACGGAACCAGGATCGGCTAATCCGGATGACCCGACAGATGCCTCGGTGGAAGATCTGTGCCATCAACAAACGGTTCACCAAGGCGATGGTTTCAACCGAAACACGATGCCAGACCGATTGCAACGTGAACTGGTGGCCACAGACGCGGCGGATGGTGCGTTGCTTCCCTGTGGGGGCATAGCCGTTTTTGACGGTGCGGACGGCGCCACATTGCGGCCATACCAGTCCGTTCATGTTTCATTGAACCCCCGTCATGCTTAAAAATCCACGACCACCGGGTGCATAGGTTTGACAGCTCACGAATAACGGGTTTTCTTAGAGAAATCAAGGCGGCCTTTCGGCCGCTTTTTCCATGTCTACCAGGGTCACGCACACCCTGCGCCCCAGGTGAACGCGCTCACTCCAGGATGGAGATTGGCGTCAGCGCAGGCCGGATGCGCCTTCGCCCAGCACCAGTGGGCGGAGGTGCGGCAGCGTGAATGAGAAGGTGGTGCCTTCACCTGGCACACTGCTGGCCCAGATCCTTCCCCCATGACGCACAATAATGCGCCGCACGGTCGCCAGCCCGATGCCAGTGCCCTCAAACTCGCTGTGCCCATGGAGCCGCTGAAAGGGTCCGAACAGCCGATCCGCATACGCCGGATCAAAGCCCACCCCGTTGTCCTGCACCCACACCGTCCACGCCTCATCTCCCGCCTGCGCACCGATCTCGATGACCGCCCGCTCCCGGGTGCGGGTGAACTTCACCGCATTGCTTAACAGGTTGGTCAGCACCTGTTGCAAGGTCGCCGGATCTCCCATCACCTGCGGCAACGGCTCAATCCTCCATTCGATCTGACGGCCCCCGCCCTCGTCCTCGACGTGGCGCCTGGCGTGCTCCATCAGGGCACTCAGGTTCACCGCGGTATGGGTCAGGGGCTGCCGGGTGCTGTGCGACAGGGCCAGCATCGCGTCGATCATGCTGTTCATTTGATCGGCAGCCCCCTCCATCACCCGGAAGGCGCGCTCCACTTTATCCAGTTGCCCCTGGGCCATGGCACGGCGGCCCAGCTCGGTAAAACCCTTGACGTGCCGCGCGGGGGTCCGCAGGTCATGCGAGACGCTGTAGGCAAACGCTTCGAGTTCCTCATTGGCGGCCTGCAACTCACTGCGTTGCTCCTCCAGCTCCTGGGCCTGCCACGCCCGTTCCAGGCCCAGGCCCAGACTGCGGCCGACAGCCTCGAATAGGGCCCGGTCCTCAGGCAGCCACATCTGATACTGCTCACTCCCGATAGCGAACATAGCAGTCGGCTGACCGTCCCGGAAGTACGGAATGAAGGCCGCAGCGTCGTAGGATCCGGCTCCCACAACAAGCTCGTCGCGGACTCCCAACTGGTCAAAGAACACTGGTCCCCTGGCCTCCACGGCCTCGAACAGACCGGGGGTGGACGCCGGTACGCCCGCGAACAGCGCGTCGCGCAGTCTGGGATCCGGCACGTTGGTATACCGCGCCCGCCACAGTCCACCGTCCCATTCGTAGTAGCCGGTAGACCAGCCCGGCATGGAGGCCAGGAACAATTCGCTGGCCCGTTCTGCCAGCCGGACCCGGTCCGTCTCCAGGCCGATGGCCTCGGTCAGCATCATGAACGCTTCCAGGGAACGCTGCTGTTCCTGACCCAGGGCTTTGCGCTGCTGGGCGCTGTAGAGCGCCTGATACACCGATGTGAACAGTTGCCGCTGTTGCGCAGTCCACACTGCCTGACCCACCAAACCCACCACGAGCAGTGCCACAGGCTGACCACCCTGAAAGAACGGAGCCACGCCCGCCGCCTGGAACTGCTCGGCATGCGGCATGCCCTGCTCTGCCGAGTTCCAGTGGTCAAAGAACTGCGGCGTGCGGGCGGCCACCGTCTGGGCCAGGAATGGCGTGTCCAGGGGCAGCCCAGCCCGGACCAGCGCCGTGAACTCAGGGGGGACCGCGTCGCTGACCACCTCGGCCCCCCAGCGCTCGCCCTGGCGCGTGAAGTAGACCGCCAGCAGGTTGGGGATGTTGCGACGAAGCACGCCCCCGACGTGGCGCGCGAGCGCGGTCACGTCATCGGTGGTGGCCGCGGCCTCACTCAGGGCCACGAAGGTGGACAGCACCTCATTCTGTTGCTGGGCGGCCGCCAGAGCCTCACGCAGCCGGATGACTTCATCCGACAGTGTGTCAACCGTCAGAAGGCTAGAGTCGGACATTGCCTCGCACTATAAAGCGCTCGCAAACAGGGGTCCGTCTGTTCGACTACGCCCGTTTGAACAGAGCGGGGAGCCACCCTGTCAGGCAGTCGGTACGCGCGTGACGGTCAGGATGTGCGGCTGCCAACTACTCAGGGCAGCCGCGCGGGCCTGATACGGGGGCGCGTCCAGCTATACCCCCAGGTCCGTGCTCAACAACAGGGGACGTAAGCCAGAGCTACATTGACCCCTGTTGAGCTAGCCCGCCCGCCTTTGAGGGGACGTTGCGTTGATCCGATCATGACAGAGCCGGGGTTCCTCTCTAAACTCAAAGTGCTACGTCGCCCAGCGTTGCGTAAACGATCGACAGTGTGTTTCCACGCTCATGAGAAGGAAAGGATCAACTTGCAGCACTACGACACCATCGTAATTGGCATCGGCGCAATGGGCTCATCCACGCTCTATCGGCTCGCTCGTCAAGGGCAGCGCGTCCTCGGGCTGGAACGTTTCGACCTGGGACACACCATGGGCTCGTCGCACGGCGTGAACCGCATCATTCGTCTCGCGTACTTCGAGGATCCTCGGTACGTACCGCTGCTGCGCCGTGCGTACGAACTCTGGCGCGAGACTGAACAACTTGCCGGTGAACAGCTGCTCTATGTCACTGGCGGCCTGGACGTAGGCGTTGAGCACGGAGAGGTGGTCCAAGGTACTCTCAGTGCCTGCCGGGCCTACGATCTACCTTATGAGGTGCTGTCGGCCGCGGAGCTCACGGCGCGCTTCCCGGCGTACCGGCTGCCTGACGGGTATGTCGGCGTCCACCAACCGGACGCAGGCTTTGTCGCGTCGGAGCGGGCCATCATGGTCCACGTGTCCCTCGCCATCAGGCATGGCGCGCAAGTGCATGCACGGGAAAAAGTTAGCGCAATTGAGCCCCGCGAGGGACGGGTCACGGTGGTCACTGAGCGAGGCCGCTACGAAGCCGGGCAGGTGGTCGTCTCTGCCGGTGCCTGGCTGTCCGATCTGATTCCTGACCTCCAGCGGACCGCGATGCCCGAACGGCAGGTTCTGGGTTGGTTCCAGCCGAAGGCGCCGGAACTGTTCTCAATGGGACGTTTCCCGGTCTCCATTCTGGAATCGGAGCTGGGATCGTTCTACCAGTTCCCTACCTGGGGCGTGCCGGGCTTCAAGATTGGAAGGCACCATCACCGACGCGAGTGTGGTCATGCCGACCGTCTGTCCCGTGAACCCACGGCCGCAGATGAGACAGTGCTGCGTGAAGCGCTGCGTAGCTTTTTTCCAGACGCCGACGGCCCTACATTGCGCCTCTCTGCGTGCCTGTACACCAACACGCCCGATGAGCACTTCATCATCGACAGGCTGCCGGGTCATCCGGAGGTGGTCGTCGCGTCCCCGTGCTCCGGTCACGGGTTCAAGTTTGCGAGTGTGATGGGGGAAATCTTGGCTGACCTGGCAACCACCGGGGAAAGTGCATTGGACGTGTCCCTGTTCTCTCTCGCACGGTTCAGAGAGAACGGGGCGAATCAAGGCTGAGGGCAGGCGCCGATAACATTTGTGTGCCAAAGGGAAGGGGCCTCTACGGCGCATTGATATCTCCGATAGAGCGGAGCACGTACAGCCGAGCGAGCGCACCCGTTTGTCGTGGCGAGAGAGGCTCAGCAGCTAGGGTTCTGGCCGAAGTATTTTTGCTGAGCTGCGCTGTGATCCTATGGGCGGCAATCTGTTTCAAGGCAGTGGTCACAGCATCTCGCAGGACAAGATTGTGCTCGGACACGGCCATGGCGATCTGTCTCTCCGGAGGGTTGTGTTGCCTTAACTGGTGTCACGGCATGCTGCGGGCAGAGGTGGTCTGAACCTTAGGCCACCTGTATCGCCATCGTTGACCACGTCTGAAACCCTTGTTTCTGAATGCTTCTGCCGAGTGGTGCAGACACACTTGTTCGGGAATGGCGATGAATGTTGGTGGATCGGGCGTGCAGGCTCAGGAATTCTCGAGTGCGCTTGCGTCGTCTGATCCCCTGACCACTCCGCTCTTGTTGCCGTGTAGATCGGTGTTCTTGCTCGATCACATTGGGACATCGGGCCGTGGAGATCACCTGTCGGTGGTCGACGGCAATCAGGCTCGGGATTTCCAGAATTACGGCTCCGTCGCTCCAGAGCTGGCCAGTAGGAATGACCTCTGCAACGTTGTCTTCTCCCAGCAGCTTGGTCAGAACAGTCTGCGCCACCTTGGTGTCGTGATGCCGCTAAAGGAGGATATCAAGCACGAAACCGTGCTCGTCCACCGCTCGCCACAACCAATAGTGAGCCCCCTCCACCGTTATACAGACCTCGTCCATGAACCACAGGGAACCCCGGCGGGGTTCCCTGTGACGAAGATGTTCTGCGAAGAGGGAATGAAACTTGACACACCATTCGAGAAGGGTCCGGTGGCTGACCCTTTGGGGCACGCACATACAGCAACTTCTGAACGTCCCGGTCACCGAGAAAAAGCGGTGGTACAGCCACATAGCGTGCTGGATAATGCTTATCAAAGACCAGTGGCCGTAGGGGCTCGCCTCGGTCATTGAAGGTCAGGCCCCTTCAGCCCAGTCACGGCAACCGAACCGCTCCACCAGCACCTTCGCAAGGTTGTCTCGCATCTTGCGTGGGCGGACTTTGCCTGAATCCAGTTCCGGTCAGGTAGCTCCAAACATAGGAACTCATCGGGTGGCACTCTAACTTCCGCCTGTTGGATCGTGCCTAAGATGGGCGAGACAGCGCTTTGTTCTGGCGGAACAAGAGCTCGAAATCATGTCGCGCCTCCTTTAGGGGGAGCCGACTGAATCAGATCTCATCCGGCGGAAGTGCCAGAAGGCCATTCCAATGATCCAGATGGAGGGCTCCAACGCGCAACGGGTAAAGCATCCCGCTGACCGATACATCAGCATAAAAGCGTCCTCAACGGCCTGCTCAGGATTGGAGAGGCCCTGGCGCATGGCGAGCGTGAGCAACTGTCCCGCATATTGGCGATGCAACAGGCACAAAGCTGCCTCATCTCCGTCGGCCAAGCCCTGCAGGAGAATCGCGCTGTCCTGCAGGGCCTGATCTGAAGATGGGTCACGGAAGATGTCGCGCAGATCCTGCTCCATGTCCGTCAGAACGCCTATTTCAGGGTTTTGGCCCAATCGAGAATGGCGCGGTTGGCGAAGGGGGCATTCTCGTAGATGGCGGCGTGGGCGGCGCCGGGGATCAGCACCATTGTGCTGCCCGCGAT
>NZ_JACHFL010000028.1 GCF_014201875.1 Deinococcus humi
GGCGGCATTCGAGCCTGGGATACTTGACGCCCCTGGAAGCCGAGTGCCAGGCTACAGCTGCTTAACCTTAGCGACTCGAAACCGAGTCAACCCCAATCTGTCTCTTCCTCAGAGAGCAACCGCACACGCGACAGTCTCTCCTGAATCATGCTGTTGGTCTCAGAATTGATCTCTCCCTGCTCCCTCTTCGCGCAAACCTCATCAATCGTACGAAGCACAACAAGATCGGAGAGCCCCTTCTGATCGCCCATCTCGATGACGGACCTTATTGCCTGCTCCACCTCGTCAATGGTCAGCACCGTTGGCAGACCATCGACATCAATAACATATTCATCCATATAAGCTCCTGAAAGTATAAATTCAACCCTGTAAGCGGCTTTTACTGGCGAAATTGGGTGATTGCTCAATCGGAGCATACCGCCTTTGTTTAAACCTCCCGTTTCATCTTCTTGCCGTACCGAAGTTGGCCTAGAACCAGGGTCCCAGGTGAACCTCGAAGATGGGTCAGCCACCCGAGGAGAAGCACGTTCCCTCAGAAGTCAAAGCGCCACAGCTGGTGGGGGTTGAGCGTCCTGATCGGAGCTCCGAAAGAGCTGCATGCCCTCCACCACCCCGATGACGCCCAGGGTCAAAGGAATGAACAGAGGCACGATAGCGAGCCCGAGGCCGATCCCAATCAGTCCAAGTGCCAGGCGATTCCGAGCAGACCGTTCCCGGTCCAGGTAGAAGAGGTGCACGCCAAAAGCACCCAGAGACACGGCCAGGAACCCAGCGGTGATGCGCCGCCTGCGCGCGGTCCCAGGCTGTTTCTCCTGATACACGGCCCAGACCAGGAAGACTCCACCGAAGAGCCAGACCAGTGGGATCCCCCAGAGCACCCTGCCTACCACCTGGTCCAGGACGCCCAGGCGGGGTGCGCAGGCAGGCGGCGGCACCCGGTCCGCACTCCACGTCACCGGCCCACTCACGGCTTCGTTAAAGGCGGCCTGATCCGCAAACTCCTGGTAATGAGGCGCTTGACGGGTGATCTGAGCGTAGCGCGGTGAGGGTTGCCGCCCCACGAGTTGAAGCACCACCTCGTCCCCGGCACAGCCGGCGCGCTGCACGCCCCAGTCCATGCGGCCTTCCGGACCCTCCAGGATTCCGTCGGGTTTCCAGGAATCTCCACTGGTGGCGTAGTAGCCAAATCCCAACGGGGTTCTGAAGGTGTCAAGAATGCCCGGGTCCAGTTGACGCACACCCAGCCAGCCATTCCAGGCCCAGCTGGCTCCGCCGAGATAGAGACAGACCACGGGGATGAGCAGGAGGCTCGTTCCCAGTGCCAGGCTCCGGTGGGGCCGCCCCCGGGTGAGGAAATGGGTCACTCCCACGAAGATGGCGAGCAAGGGAAGGCCGATCACCACAAAGGCCAGGATGGCGAAAATCCCCATCACCGCTGGCTTCCTCGTCGACAGCAGGTGCAGGGGTGGTCAGGGCGCATAGGACCTGCAGTCTGGCACAGTGGCTCCATCGCCCCCCAGGAGCTGGACAGGGCTGATCCCTTCCGATTCGTGGCATGAGCGCTGCCAGGGATGCTCAGGACTTGAGGGGAAGAAATGCGGAGGCCAGACAGAACCGTTGCCCTAGCATGGCTCCTATGGGACTTCATTCGCTGACGGATCTGACGGCCCTGGAACCGTTTTCCTTCGGCTTTGCCCTCGCCCTGTTCGCCCGCTATCCCCTTTGGGCTCAGGACGCCCAGATTGACCCAGAAGAGCGCACCCTCTTCCTGAGGATCCAGGCGTCTGAATCGTCCGGGAGTGAACTCTGCCTCGAAACCTGGGCGGATCAGGTCGTCGTGGTATTTGAAGGGTGGCATGGCCAATATGGCTGGATTGATAACCAAAAGGTCTACGCCGAAGCGATTAGCCTCATTGATGAGGTCGTGGAACAAAACTATGGAGCACGACAGTTCATGCTCGGCTCGACGTTGGTTCGTTCAGAGTTTGTGGAACGATCGACTCCGCTCGTGGCCGAGGAGCAGGCACGGTCTCGAGCCGGTCACTGGGCCTTTCGCCAGTACCTGTACAAGAACACGCGCGACACCATCCCGGAGGGCAGAGAGGGTAACGAAGGCCCATCCCCTCTTGGAGTAGTTGAGGGCCCATCAGTCAAGCCGGACGTAGGCCCAAGCGTCTTTGCGAAAACCACCTGGGGCTCTCGGAGTCATCTTGACCCGGTAGAAGAGTAACAAAGAGTGCTCAGACGAATGCGCGGACTTTGATGATCTGCGGCGACGGCTGGAGGACGCCTCGAACTCCTCAACCAGGCCGATCTCGCGCTCCTTTACCTAGTCATCTGAACAGTGGTGTTCACCCACGACGCCTCCACCTACCTGGTTCCAGAGCACCTCGACTGAGGACACATGAACGAGACCCTGCACGGAGCGATCGAGCGACTGTACGAAGTTTTCTCCAGCTATGCCATGCCTGCGCATGTTGACATGTCCCCGTACCGTGACCCGGACAGGGTGCTCGGTGCACTGCGCACCTTCCCACTCCGAAGCGTCCCCTCGGACGGGCTCGACGCGTACGCGTTTTGCGCCATCACCACGGTTGGAGACGAGAACCTTCTCCGGTATGCCCTGCCGCGCCTGCTCGAACTGATGGTCCGCCGAGAGCTCCTCCCGAACGAGGAGATCGTGCTGAGCAAGCTTGAACTGGCCGGGTGGCGCACATGGCCGGAACCGGAGTACGCGGCGCTCGAGATGTTCTTTGACGCATGGTGGGTGAGCGTGCTGGACACGTCCTTAGATGGCAGTGACTGGCGTGCCGAAACGGCGCTATGCGCGTTTGCACAAGCCAACCTCAGCCTCACCCGTTTCCTTCAGGTGTGGGAAGCGCGCGAGGATGTGACGGCCACCAACCACCTCGCGAGCACTGTGAGGGCGCTGTACGACAGTGAACGAGGCGAACTCGTGACCACCAACTTCTGGGACGCCCGGCCAGGGCAGGGCGCGCAGGTGCGGCTGTGGCTGGCGCGCCCTGAAATGCTCACGCGCCTTGAAGATGGTGAGCGACAGGCAGACAAACGGGACGACGAGGAACTCATGGAGAACTACGAGATGGCTCTGGCGGCCCTCCGCATCGTGCTCGGTGCTTGAAGCGACTATCTCCATGCACGTCCAGACGCACCTGCGGCGATGCACGAGACAGACCAAAGCTGAACAGCCACTCTGGACTATCCTGGATGGATGGATCCAGCCGAGGCCGTGATCGACCGGATTGAAGCCCGCGTGCGCCGCAGGCTGGGCGAGCCTTCCCGACATCTGGGCCCGACGGGTCAACCGAAGGCCAGCGCTTTTGTGTTCCGACGGGGGGACGCCCAGGGCGTGCCAGAGCCCGTGGTACAGGCGTTAGAAACGCGTCTGGGTGGACGATTGCCGGCAGTCTACCGGGCGTTCCTGCGGCGTCTCGGGCGCCGGCCACTGGAGCTGTTCAGAGGCAGTGACTTGACCGATCCGGAGCGGCCCGAAGAATACGAGGAGATCCTCGCGGAAATGCTGGCGCTCAATCCGGAATTTGTGTGGCCCCCATCAGCACATGTGATCCTGACCCACCAGGGGTATCACCTCGCCTACGTGCTGGCCGATGGCAGCCACGATGGACCCGTATGGTCCCTGACGGAAGGGCAGCCTGGGTGCTTGGCGGACTCCTTTGAGGCTTATCTGGAAACCGAGGCGGGATACATTTCCTGAACCCATGGAGAGAACCAATTTCCAGCTTGCTGAATTGATCTACCTCGTGCAGGGTGACGAGTGGTATGACCTTCACAGTGGCTACAAGTTCACGGGACTCCAGTACGATCCGCGGTCCCAGGGCGTCGTCTTGAGCTGGGCAAGGGGACGCTGGGGAGGACCCTCGCAACCGGCGAAGTTGGCCCTGCGGTTCTCGGGGGTAGATCATTTCTCAGTTCATCCCCGTGATCCCGAACTGCCATATACCGAGGACACCTCGCTGGCGGAAGTGGCCTACCTCTCGCCAGAAGACCTCAGCGAAAATGAGCTGGGACGAATGGGCATGGAAGAGCAGGCGACGGACCAGAGCTTTCTGATCTTCCATTTCCAGAGTGAGCAGAAGATTGTGGTGCGGTCGCAGCAGGTTTCCCTGCACGTTTTTGAGCAACCCGCAGAGGTTTAGGCTCAAACAAAGAGATATTTCCCAACCGCTGTCGCTGTATCTTCAGCGCTAGGAGCGGCTCAAGTGAAGTTGTCCACCACTGAGAAATATTGTGGCTTTCCTTTATTAAAACTCGCGCGAGGAAACTTTTCGACCAATCTTACGTAATCAAAAAGGAAAGTTCCGTCTCAAGGAGGACACCTATTGGAAATCATGGATGCACTTAAAGAGATAGGCATTACTGGCCGACTCATCCTCATTCCACTCTTGGTGTACGGCGCATGGAACGTCAGCCTTCGCTTGTTCTCCGACTCGGCCAGTTGGACTACACCCTTTGAGGTGCGCCGACGCAACCGCGTCAAAATCCTGGATGAGCAGATTCATTCTGAACCAGACCCTGATCTCAAACGCGTTCTCGAGGAACAACGAGGCATGCTGGTGTTCCAAGAGGCTACCGGCATCGTGACCCTACCAGCCCGTCGCCAGGAACTCATCAAGTTGCAGCAGCGTTGCGCGCACCGGTTCGGCTGGCATGCCATTAAAAAGGCTCTCCCCCACCTGAAATTCACCGATGAAGGTCACCTCAAACGCGGCGTAAGCCTTTTCGCCCGAGGAGTTATGACTCTCTTCTTGGCATCAAGTGTCGTCCTCCTTGCTCTGGCCCTCTATGTGGGCCTCTTTATGCAGGCACCAACGCCAGTTACTACCGACACACGGCTGATCTACGCTCTCGCACAGTTTCTTACCGAGATGCTGCTGTTGGGTTTGGCCATGCTTACGGCGCAGCCAGCGATTCCTATTCTTCGGGCCATCCAGCTGCAACGCTGGATCCTCCCAACCACCCAGTCTGCTGTTGTCCATACTCCTGAAACGGAAGGAGCCGTCTAAGGTGCAAGCGGAGGAAGACGGAACGGTAGAGAAGACACGTGGGCAGCCCCATGATCTCGCCAGCAGGCGCAGACGCCACAGGAGCTGGTCTGGGGCCTCAGCCGCATCGCCAGCGTGCACCCGCAGCACCGTCGGGAAGCCGTACAGGAAGGCGCCGCCCGCTTGGTGCAGCTGCTCGATGACGCCGGGTGGGAACGGCATTATTACCGTGTGCTGTGGCGGGCCACCGAAGCGGAATTCCGGGGCTGCCCAGCCTACGCGCAACTCGCCGCAGCCCTGCAACGTACCCTCGTCTCTAAAGCGGAATTGCACCTGACGCGGCCTGGTGCCTGGTTAATGCATCAACTCCGCGAATGTGGCTGGCTCGACGACGTGTACCACGTGAAGTCTGCTTAGACGCGAGTAGCAGATCAGCCAACAGGCATCAACAAGGCAACCGAGACTTTTCAGAGGAGGACCATGAGTGTCGTATTTCGCTGAGCAGCCCCCGCTGTTGTTACCGTCGCGTCCTGCGGCGAACGGACTTCGCCGCGCGCAACACGGCGCGTTACAGGCCGTCGGCGCCCACTTCACGTCGTCGCACGAGCCGTGTCTCCTGGTCCTTCCCACCGGCTCCGGCAAGACTGCCGTGATGACTGCGGTTCCCTTCTTTGTTCCGGAGTCTGGCTCACCCCGGGTGCTGGTGCTGACTCCTTCGCGGGTGGTCCGCAAACAGGTGGTCGATGAATTCAGATCTCTCTCCAACCTGCGGGCCACCGGGCTACTGACCACCACGTTTGCGCCGAAAGTCCTCGAGCTGACGAGTTCCTGCCGAACGCCAGAGGACTGGGAAGATCTCCGCAACTACGACGTGGTGGTGTCCACGCAGATTCCCGTCAGCCCACGCGAAGGCAAGGTCTGTCCGCCCCCGCCTGATCTCTTCCAGCTGGTGTTGGTTGACGAAGCGCACCACGCTTCCGCTGACACTTGGAAACGTGCACTGGACGCCCAGCCCAACGCGCGCCACGTGCTCCTGACCGCCACCCCATACCGACGGGACCGCCGCGAGCTCAAGGCCAACCTGATTTACGCCTACTCGCTACGCCAGGCCGTGGTCGACCGCGTCTTCCAACCCATTCAGTTCATTCCTGTCTCGGCCGAATTTGGCGAAGACGACCAGCGCCTATGTGAAGCGGCGCGCGAACTCGTTGAAACGGACCGGCAGCACCAGAAGGAAGCGCGCATTATCGTGCGCACAGACCGGATCCAACACGCCAAAACCCTTGTTGAGCTTTACCGCCAGCATGGGCTCAAGGTCGAAGCGCTTTACGCCGAAACCGGGAAGCACCTTGATCGGATTTTGAGCCAACTGGAGGCCGGGGAACTCGACGGCATCGTGGCGGTGGGCATGCTTGGGGAAGGGTTTGACCTGCCCGCCCTGAAAATCGCGGTCGTGCACACGCCCCATAAGTCGCTCGCCAGTACCCTGCAGTTCGTTGGCCGGATCGCCCGTCAAGCTCCTGAACGGTACGGGGCACCGCGCTTTCTCGCGGTGCCTCGGGCAGTCAATGACATGACGAGCGCCCTCTACGGTGAGGATCCGGACTGGGCGGAACTTATTCCGAACCTCGCGGATGCCGCCATCGACGGGGAGCGTGGCCACCGCCGGTTCGTGAAACGATTCGATCGCCGGGACGGCACGGCGGACGCTATCTCCCTGTATGGTTTGCGGCCGTACCTGTCAGGCACGGTGTATGACCTGGAAGACCCTGTCAACCTCTCGACACCGGTCAAGGTCAAAGGAACGACCCTGCTCACGCACGAGGTCATTGAGGACGGGAGCCTGGCGGTCTTTGTCACTGGCCGACCCGACGAGCCCCGCTGGGCCGGGCACGGGGACCTGGTGTACTCAGACTTCCACCTGACGGTGTACTACCACTACGCTGAAGCCAACTTGCTGCTGGAACACAGCACCAGCGACGAGATCGCCAAAACGATTCGCACTCAGATTGCCGGGCCGCAGTGCGCGCCTGTTTCCAAAGGACGGCTGTCCGGCGTGCTGGACGGACAAAAGGTTGTCTATGTGCAACTGGGTCTCGGGAAGACCGGCGCCCTTGGGGACTCGGTGGCCGATTACACGAGTTACGCCTCAAGCGGTAACTTGGCGCAGGCGGTGCAGGCCAACGCCGCGCGCGTTTCCACGCCACATCACGTGTTTGCCAAAGTGGATGGCGCGCGTTACGTGGGATTCAGCGGCTCTGGCAAGGTGTACTCGAATTACCGGGGCACGCTGGAGCAGTTTCTGACGTGGAGCACCGAGGTGACCCGCATTGTCGACAACAGTGACGGCATTCTGCGGTTGCCTGGCCTTCCAGAAGATTTCCAGACCCGGCCTGTGGACCAGCTCCCCGCCGCCCCGATCGCCGTTGCGTTTGATCACGAAACCTACCAGCGCAATGCCCAGTTCCGGTGGGACGACGAGCAGAGGCTCGACATTCTCGACGCCACTCTGCACGTCTTGCAGGCCGATCAGCATACGGTGATCCTCGATATCCTCGATGGCTTTGGGCAGCGGCGGTGTGGCATTCACTACGACTGCCGGCGCAAGCAGCCGCTCTTGCCGAATGGGCCGGGCGACTCCGCTCTGGTGACCCTGGAGAGCGCCAATGGCCTCAACGAGACATTGTCCTTCGGTCAGTACCTACAACGCTATCCGCTGACCTTCTTTCTGCAGGACGGCTCGACGGTGTTCGGCAATGAATTGAAACCCCTATCGAGCCTGTACACGGACCTGCCAGACGAGTGTTACGTCGACCACGTGAACGGCTGGGACGACTGCGAGGTGCTCAAGGAGTTCTGGACCGATGGCGAGGACCGGTCACGGTACGCCGGCCGCTTGAGCGTACAGGAAGCCGTTGTGGCACACGCCCAGCAGACATTGGATAACCCCTGGGTCTTGATCGATCATGGCAAAGGGGAAATGGCCGATGTGATCGCCATCGGTCGGGCGGGGGCTCGTTTCAGGCTGCAGTTCTACCATTGCAAGGGCGCGAAGCCGCCTAAGAAGGCACCGAAATACACGCGGCCACTTATGGGGCGGCGGGTGGATGATCTCTACGAGGTCACCGGACAGGCGATCAAAGGCACGCGCTGGGTGCGGCACCCGCTGTTGATCGATGAATTTCGGCGACGCTTGGGGGACCGGATGTTTGAGGTGACTGGGCGTGAAGAGGAATTCCGTGCTTGGCTCAATCAGGCGAGTGTGATGCAACTCGACTATGAAATGCTGGTTGTTCAACCGGCCCTACGGGTGTTCGAGCGTCAGGACCATGCCCCGGATCGGTGCACTCGCCTCCTTCTGGCTGCCCTGGCCTGGACTCAAGGTCAGAACGTCAGATTCAGCATGCTGGGGTGGAACCGCCCGGATCAGATTGCTGCTTGGCATTCTTCACTCGACGACTAAACGCGCCCGGTGCCTAATCGTCGGTCACGGATACTGTGTCGATCATTCGCCTGTCAGGTATGAGGTCCGGGGGTTCTGGCAACTTAACGCCGGTAGGCTGTGACGGACCGCAAGCCCTCTCGCCACCGGTTTCCCTCAGCGTCATCGTCTACGCCCTGTGGCTGTACCACCGCTTTCCACTCAGCCAACGGGATGTTCAGGAACTCCTGTATGAGCGCGGCATTGTCGTCAGCCACGAAACGCTCCGACAGTGGAACATCAAGTTCGCTCCCCTGCTCACCGAAGAGCTGCGCCACCGCGAACCCCACCTGGGTTCGCGGTGGCATCTGGATAAGGTGCACGTGAAGGTCGGAGGGAGTACGCACTGGTTATGGTGGGCCGTGGATGAGTACGGACATGTGCTCGACATTCTCCTGCAGGAACACCGAGATACCGAGGCCGCCAAATTCTTTCTCATCCGCTTGCTGGGCGAATACGACGTGCCGAAGGTCGTTCATACTGACAAGCTACGGAGCTATGGGGCAGCCATCAGAGAACTTCCCGTGCTCCACGGTGTGGAGCATGTCCAAGTCGAGTCGACCGTCCGTTGTAACAACCTTGTAGAGCAGTCGCATCGACCGACACGACAGCAGGAACGTGCTCAAGTCGGCTTCTGAGGGCGACGGCGAACCCAGGAATTTCTCGCGCTGCACGCTCGAACCTCGAATCTTCACCGCCAGACCCGAACGACCATCCCTGCGTCCCTCAGACGAATGAACCAGACCGCAGCTCTGCACCTCTGGCACGAGGGAATGCAGCAGGTGGCTTGAGGATCAAGCCACCTGCTGCTCTTCTGTGACCCCGCTGAGATTAAGCTGCCAGAACCCAACGTACTGCCCATAAGTAAAGTTATGCTCTGGACATGTCTGATCCCTTTGCTTTGGTCGTGCCGGAAGACAGAGCCTGCGAGGCATTTCGCACGACTAGGGACAACCCAGGAGCAGCGCCGGCCAAGGCGGAAATCTGCCGCATCTTTCAAACGTTTCACGATGCCGACGGCAACTTCCTCGAGCAGTTGCAGACCACGGCATTCGATGCCCGTATCTTCGAGCTTTACCTTCACGCCTATTTTCAAGAGGCTGGATTTAGGGTGCTACGCGAACATGACCGGCCGGACTTCATCGTGGAGCATCAGGGCCTGCAGGTCTGCATCGAGGCGACCACGGTCAATCCGAGCGGGGCACTCGATCAGCGGGCCGAAGGTCTCTCGCTGAAAGATAGGCAGGGTGGAGAACTCCCAATCCGGTTCGGAGGTCCGCTGTACAGCAAACTCAAGAAACGATACTGGGACCTGCCACACGTCAAGGGCCGCCCATTGGTACTGGCGGTTGAGGCATTTTTTAGCGAGGATGCTCTTCATTTCAGTGACTCTGCACTCGTCAATTATCTGTTCGGCATCACCCAAACATTTCATTACACCCCAGACGGCCAACTCGTCGTTCAACAACACCCTGTCGAGTCCCATGAGGTTGGCGGCAAGGTGATTCCCTCAGGATTCTTCTCCCAACCAGATTCTGAGCACATCTCCGCAGTTATGTTCACCAATAGCGGTACACAGCCCAAGTTCAATCGGATGGGATTTATCCGAGGGAATTACCCTAACATCAGCATGATTCGTGTTGGGAAGTACTATGACATAACGCCGAATGCCAGCGAACCGTTAGATCTGAAATTCGACGTGAAACAAGCGCCTTATCAAGAGACATATGGCAATGGTCTGAGCATTGCCTTGAATCCGAATGCGCGCGTTCCCCTCCCGCGTGACTTCTTTCCAGGGGCGGCGCAGCATTACATGGACCAAGGGACTCTGTATACCGATACCCCGGAATTTCATCCGTTTGTCTCCGTCACCATGGTTTTTGTCAAAGAGTAGAGCTCTTTTTAGAAGATGAATTTGATCCGAGTCCCGATATCACCTTCTCCGCCCATTGCTTGAGCGCTTGCCTGATCTCCGGAGCTCACAAGCGGGCAACAGCTTTGAAAGGCTGAGGTACAACAGTCGACCTGACCCACAGCGCTGGACCTTGCCACGCTGACTGGTGGCAGATAGTCCCAGGGGTTCTGGCAATTTAAGCACGGTAGGCTGATCGTCCGTGACTGACCGTAAGCCTTACCGCCACCGGTTTCCACTGAGCATCATCCAGGCGGATTTTGGGCGGTCTGCTGACCTGCGAATCCGATTACAGCCCGGCGTTCAGTCCGGCTGCACTCGCAGCGATTCAGGGCACGACAGGCGACGGGCTTCTCAATCTGGTCTACGTTGCGGAGAGTGGGGCCGTGCTGTGGGACGAATCGCAGATCACAGCGTTCTCGAAATATCCCATCGCGGCGTTTTATATGAGCCTGATTGACCTGTTGCAGAAGGCGGGCTCTGTGCCTGCAATCGATTACTTCGAGTATTTGAGGCACCTCAAGTAATGGGATGAGCTGGGGAAGGAGGCATGGACCGCATCGATGCATGGCCAATTAGGAGAGCTGTTTTCAGTAAATTAGCTGTTTCATTCGCCTGATGAAACAGCCTATACTCTGAAATATGGAAAGAGGGGCAGCAATGGCAAGGCAGGGATTTCAGGCCGATGAGCGCCTGATCTCTGTCCTTTCCCGGTTCGCTGATTCCATCAGTGCCGACGAATCAGGGAACGACAGCGACGTCACCGCTCAGTTCCCTGGCCTTGGCCCGGTGAGGTTTCAAATCCATTTTCTCTCCGACGGCACGCCCGCCGCAGTCCAGCGTTGGTTCGCACGCCGGGCTGACCGGCTCCCCTCCTCCACCCACCTGGTCCTGGCCGCGCCGTACCTCTCTGAGCGCGCTATGGACGAATGCGAAGCGGCTGGTGCCAGTGCTCTGGACTTGGCTGGCAACTATCGCCTAACCTTTGGGCTTTACCACTTGGAGCGCCTCGGGCACGCTCCGCCCCCGCAGGCCAAACGCGAACGGGAAAACCTGTACGCCGGGAAAACCCTGCGGGTCGTGCGTGCCCTCCTGGCCGCGCCTCACCGGACCTGGCAGGTGCAGGAACTCGCCCGCACCTGTCAGGTCAGCCTGGGCACCGTCAGCAATGTCCGGCAAAAACTGCTGGACCAGGGCTGGCTGGAGCTCGAGCCAGGCGGCGTCGTCGTCCGTGATCCTGAAGGCCTGCTCCGGGAATGGGCCGAGTGGACCAAGGCTGCCCCGCCAGCCGGATTCAGTGTCTACACCGTCCATAACAGCAGGCGGGTGATTGAACTCCTGACGGGGCAGACGCAGGTCCTGCTCGGGGCGGCCAGTGCCGCCGAGTGGATGGCGCCCTTTGTGACGCCCAAAGGTGTGGTCTTGTACGCTGCCCCAGATACCTGGCGCAGCGCAGCGAAACTGCTGGACGCAGAAGAGGTCGACAAGGGTGGCAACCTGACCGTCCAGTTCGTGGAGGACGGTGTCTTCGTGGACCGCTTGGAAATCAAGGCCGGCCTCTGGACCGCCAGCCCCGCACAGACCTTCGTCGATCTCTGGCGCCAGGGCAGCCGGGGCCGTGAAGGCGCCGAGAAACTCCTGCGGAACTACCTCCACCCGCTGTGGAACGGGCAAAAACTCTACGCCTCATGGCCGCTGATCGAGGGGACACCGTGACGAAACCACAACATGCCAGCGGCTATGAGGAACGCTCAACGGAAGCGGTCCGCCGCGTCCTGATTGATCTCGCTCACCTGCTTGGCGCCTACCGCGAACAGCTGGTCATCGTCGGCGGCCTGGTGCCTTCCCTGATCCTCACCGCGGCCGATGAACCTCACGTGGGCACCATGGACATCGATCTCGCTCTGGACGCCGGCACCCTGAAAGAGGAGGACGCATACGCCGAAGTCATCCGGCTGCTGGAGCGCGGAGGCTTCTACCGCAACGCAGAAGGCGAGCATCCGGATCTCCGAGCATTTCAGATGGCCACCGACGTCGACCTGGAGGATGGGGGTCCCGTCGTCAAAGTCGAAGTTGATCTGCTGATTCCGGATGGCGTCAAATTGGACAAGCATCGCCCGCCGCTGGTGAAGGGGCTACGCACCATGGCCATGAAGGGGATCGGGCTGGCCCTTCAGCATGCCTCGGACGTGACCATTAAGGGGCGGACCCGTCGGGGCCGACAAGATGAGGCGACCCTCCGCGTTGTGGAGTTAGAAGCGTTCCTGGTGCTCAAAGGGCTCGCCCTGCTGGGCCGACGAGAACCGAAGGACGCCTATGACGTGTACTACACCGTGCGCCACGCCCCTGAAGGTCCGGAAGCACTGGGACGGGCCTGCCAGGCGCTGCAGGATCACCCGGACGCTCGGCGCGCCTATGACGCGATTGCTCAAAAATTCGAGCATCTCGACAGCTATGGCCCAGGCGCGGTGCTGGACTTCCTGAGCCAGGAGGAGAGCAATGCTGATGCGCTGCAACTGGACGCCCACCGTCAGGTCCGGGCTTGGAGTTCAGGCCTCCGGGGGGCTCAGAACGGAAAAGGTGACGTGGGAGCGCCGGACCCTTGACCCTTGCTTATCACTCTCTCTGCCTTATTGATAACGGCGTGGGTTCGCATCAAATCCGCCCTCGGCACTGTCACTGCTCTCCGCACCCATCGGCGTTGGAGAATGCCAAGCCAGTGCAGACCAACACCGTTCTCAATAGGGCTTAACTTGGCGAAGGCACGATTTTTGGCTACCTCGAATTAGAAGTGAAATTCTGCTGTCTGACACGCGTACCGTTATTCACGTCTTGGATGACGGTACTTACGCAAACCTCTCGTCATTGCACGGAAAGGGTGTCCGACTTCCAGCCGGGCACCCAGGGAACCGCTAATCACAGACTTCAGGCCCTGGATGAGTGACGGTAGCTTATTTCAGCACTAAGAATGTTTAGAGTTAATAATATAACCAATTACAAGCGTCCCTCCACATAGAATCATGCCATAGAATGATAATCTTATTGCTATTCCAAATACAAAGTATTTCCATGCGCATATTCTAGAATTGATGACTGTTTGTTCTGCTACGTTAAAATCATATGCATTTGCAGGCGATGTACGCCCAATCATATTATTAAAGTTATCTAAATACTCTTGTGTAGAATATTTTGATATGACTCCATAAAATAGTAGATTCTCCCCTGGTATTATTCTCGAGAATCTACTTTTATTAATATTTTTTGTTCTAGGTAAAATGCCAATTAAAGCGCAAAGAGTGGACACGAATACCAAAACTATAAAAAAAATTATCGCAAGATTAACATAATACTCAAGTTTACTTAATAGAATTAATTGACCTCCAGCCAGAAGAGCCGCACCGTTGACTGTTATGAGCACAGTTAGTTTAGCTTCGGCAAATTTAAGCCAGTCATTAACAGTATTTAGATTAGTATTTAGCTGATCATTCATAAATTTTGGGAGTTCGTAAACACAACATCTGCCTCATATAGATAATCATCATATTCAGGTATAGTCCTAGCATTTTTCGTGATCCATCCGTTCTTAATTGATTTATTGTCTGGACATTCTTTAGCTAAACCCCGATAAAAATCAGCGGTCATTAAAATAGGTTTATATGACCAGTACTTTTTATATTTAGTTTGGAAGAAATTGGCGTGACGAGGGTCTACACTAACAATTTTATTTGGATACTTATGTTCTAATTGGTCCAAAAACTTAGAAGCACTCATTTCTTGCCAAATCCACTCTGATGTACTCGTCGGATTGTCAGCCGATGCTTTATGTACCCTGTGTTTTATTTTGGAGAAACTCTTGTTCGCGAGATCAGTCAGTCTGGAGGCAACATTCGCTGGCCGCCCTAGCCAGACCAAACCTCTATAAAATTCTGTTTCAGCACCTCTGCGAATCGCACCAGTTTTAACTATTAACATTTCCCCAAAGTCTATACCTATACCACAGGAAAAATCGATTCCTGTAATATTCTTTGCAATAATGTGCTGAGATATTGAATTCATAAGTATGGCAGTGTTAAATGCATTTTTGAAGCAATCTTTACGGTCAAATACAACCATTATACGATCACCTATGATATTTCTTATATGGCCATTATAATACCTTGCTGCCGAAATCATATTTTTGACAAATGCAGAGTACATTTTAGCGAGACGATCTGCTTCGTTATCCACGCTTATCTTTGCGGAATTTCTAATATCAATATATAGCACACAACTCTTAAGTAATTTGCACTTCTTTATTCTTTCTGTAAGATTATCATAAGTAATAAATGGATCACTGAAAGAGGGCACGAATTGGGTATTGGTTATTTCAATTTCAAAATCATCTGACAGAACATTTCTAACATCTTCATCTATCTGTTTTAAAAAATCAACAAGAGACATATCTACAATGTACATCATCTTACATACAAATACAGTCTCAAGCAGCGCTGACTCCTTAGCGTAGGCTTTATTGAGAACTGTGTTGGTCTGCAATGGCCTGGCATTCTCCAACGCCGATGAGTGCGGAGAGCAGTGACAGTGCCGAGGGCGGATTTGATGCGAACCCACGCCGTTATCAATAGTACCCGGAGGAAGTGGGCGGCACGGATGTGTACGAGGCGGTGGTGCACCACCGCGTGCGGACGCTGGAGGACTTCGAACGCTTTTTGATCCAACGTGCGGGTGGGCGGTCCTCACCGTTCAAGTGATTGACCTCAAACCTAGGTGGACGTTGGACGAGGGGCTTGTCAGCAATGGTTTGTCAGTGGCGTGAGGAGCAAGAGCTTGAGGAGAGTCGCAACTACCGCTGAAGCTCACGGATGAGGGCCTCTTGAATCCGTTGCGCCCACTCACGGAAGTCAGCCCCCAAAGCATGTTCAGGGCGCATGAACCACCGATCGAACTCAGCTGACTGCGCGGGAAAGCGTGTGTAATCCCAAGCGCTGTCACTCGAGTACACCACACCATGCGTGAGCGCCGCGAGTGCGGATGCCAGACAGCCGTACAGCACGTTCACCAGCGCTGGTTGACCCGCCGAGCGACGAAAGTACCACCAGCGTCCACCGATCCGGGCTGTTTCGAACAATGCCAAGTCGTCCATCTGGACCTGTGAGAACGGCAGACCGTGCGTGCTGAAGTCAAAGCCCTCGTCAACTTCCAGGCACTCGCAGTACGCGTCTGTCCCACCCTGCCCGTCTCCCACCGTGAACCACATGTACTGGTCCTCTGGCCATGCGAACGGTGCATCCAGGATGAGGCCTTTTTTCTGGTGGTTGCCCCTCGCCAAGAGCTTGACGTGGACTTGTGGGTGCTCATCAATGCCGATACTTGTCAGGTACGCCCAGAGCTTCGAAGCACCAAGGGCCAGGACCTCACGGGTAAATGGCACCTCCACAGATCCAGGGTAGACATCGAAGGTGGTGGACACGGTCTTACCATGTCATGCGCCACCGCTCGTCGTGCCTGACAGACCAAGTTGACGCTCCACTAGTCCGCTGTCCAGTTCACTTTGGAGTCAAGCTCCTTCACCGAACGACGTGATAAAGCTGTCTGTCACTGAACACAAAGCGCTCCTGCATCAGGCTGTCAATCTTCAGGTCCATCACCTGTACGGGCGGGAGCCAGTAGTCCCAGGCGTTATACAGTTGCAGCTTCGCGCCCTCCTGGACTGCTTGTCGAAGGTACGAGGCGAGCAGTGAGAAGTCTCGACGACCCTTGGCAATGTCCTCCAGTTCATCTGGGTCAGGGTCATCCCAGTCGTACTCACACTCAAAGGGACAGCTGCAGCCGCTGTACGACCCTATAAAATACGCATTGGGCTCACTGAACCACTCAAGCACACTTTTCTCCCTGTCCTTGAGTTCAGTGACGTAAAACTCCAGCTCCTCTTCCCTCGCAGGAAGAAGTGGCAGCGGCCGACTTGAAGCCAAGAAGAGGAAGTTACACACCTCTCATCATAGCCAGCTATTGATCCGTGCTTAAGTCAATAGCGATGCGGAAAAGGGCGTTCCCCGGATGAAGGCCAAGGGCAGGGCCTTGCGGCGAATGCGCTGACAACCTACTATCAACCGCTTTTTTAACTCGCTGAGTGACATCGCACAGAAGTTTCCCATTACGTTCCGCTTGAGATCTGCCCAGATCAGTTCAATCGGATTCAACTCCGGCGCATAGGGCGGCAAATACACCAGAGACAGGCGTTTGTGCAACTGCACAAACGCCTGCACCGCCTTGGCCCGGTGAATCATGGCCCGGTCCAGCACGACCACCACTTCGCCGGCCACATGGCGCAGCACGTGCTGTAAGAAGCTGACGACCTGAGGAGCGCGCACAGCGCCGCGGTGGGTGTGATGTAGAAACCGTCCATCTGTCGTGATCCCGCCGATCACCGAGAGATGTTCCCAGCGCAACTTCGTTGGAATGATCGGCGTCTGGCCGCACCGCCCCCAGGTGCGCACCTTTGTCGTTTTCAGGCTGAACCCGCTCTCGTCCAGGAACAGCACGGTCGCGCCCTCAACAACCTTTTTTTTCCAACGCCTCGCCTTGGACGCGGACCCAGCTGGCGATGTCGTCTTCGTTGCGCTCAACGGCCCGCAACGCGGGCCGTTGATAAGAGAAGCCCCAGCGTCTGAGTTTCCTGGAGAGGTGCGCTCGGTCGAGCCACACCCCGTACTTCACGCCGATCACCTGGCGAATTCTTGGAATTGTCCAGCCATGGGTGTCGAAGCCATGCGAGCGGGCGTCCTCGTCAATGATCGCCGCCATCGCTTTCTGTTGCTCGGCCGTAAGCCGTTCAGGGCGTCCAGTCGCGCGGGAAGCGTGCAACGCTTCCTCGCCATCGCGTTTCAGGCGGGCACGCCAAGCACGGATGGTGACTTCAGCCACGCCGAATTGCTGGCTCAGATCACGCGTCGTGCGTGCGGAATCGCCGAGAGCGGGCTGAGCGGCGAGCCGTCGTTCTTCCTGTTGGGCGCGGGTGAGGCGGCTGGGCCGCCAGGGAGAAACCATCACAGCGTATGCTTCATCTTGATGCATGAATCAGTCGTCCGCTGTTGACGAGAAGCCCCACTCGCTGTACGGCACACCCGAAAGAGCGAGCGTAAGTGCGTGACGGACGTAGGGAATCATGGTCTTGGGCAGGTCGTCGGGCGCGAACCAGTGTAGGCCGGCGCAGTACTGCGGTTCTAGATTTATGGGTTCACCCATCCAGATGCGCGGCCGAAAGAACAACCCATACCGGGTCTCGCCGCCATCGTCGCGCAGATGCGTGACATGCACGAGGTCGAGGTCGTTCGTGTTGACCGTGATGCCCGCTTCTTCGCGTGCTTCTATGACGGCCGCAGCTGTGGAGGACTGCCCTTCATCTACGTATCCGGCGACGAGGGCATACAGCCCGTCCGCGTATCCGGTGTTCTGCCGGAGCAGCAGAAGCAGTTGTCCATTTCGTTCCAGGACCAGGTGAACGTTGGCGTGCATCCGAGCGGGTCGAGGGGAGGTCATAAGTCTCTCGAAGTCTGGCATGGTCTCGAGCAGGGACACCCCTGCTTGTAGAAAAAAGCTTCCGCGCACACAGGCCCTTGACTTGCTTACGGAGCTGTGCGTTGCTTCACTGGCTCGGGCTTCAGGGAGACCCCTCAAATTCAGCGCGTTACCGATTTACGCACAGATCAGTAGGTTCTGCGCCTTCATCTCAAATACAGCTGGACAGCGGACTAGGGTCTGTGCGACTGAACAGCGAGATAGGGCTGCGTGGTTCTGTGGTTACCTCAAGAGCGCGTGGTCCCCAACCGAGCGAAGTAAGAAGCCACATAGGTCTGGTAGATCGGCTTCAGAGCGTTGTCAAGCCAAGGATCTTCAAACGGTGGATTGCGCTCAAATGCTTCGGTCAGCAGTTGGTCAACCTCAGGAAACCGCCAAAAACGGCCATGAGCCAATGCCGTGCGAATCATTGATGTGGACGAGTCATTGAGATCCTCGACATCGCACCAAATGTCATAGAGCCGACACAGAAGAGCAATAACTGCACCTTGGCGTAGGACGTCAATGTGGACCGGGAAGGAGGACTCGAACGAGGGAACAGCTTCAGCATCAAGATACTGATACGGATCGAACGTCCCAGTCTCAACGGCGTGTCCAAAGCCTGCATAGCTCTCCGCCATCTCGACATACAGGAAGAGAATGTCCCGCAGCGCCTGGGACGCTTCTGGATAATCGTGAAGGGTAAAAGTACGCATCGCGCTGATGCTACGGTGCCACATTCGATGTCAGCCGCACAGACCTTAGTCGCCTGTCGTCGAAGGCTGGTGGCCATCCACCACCTGAGTCCCGTTGTGGTTGATTCACAGTGGAATGCTTTCCCACGACTTCAGCCTGGGCCATTCCTCTCGGAATGTGGCGATGACGCGAGCCACCTCACCAAATGAAGTGGTCTCCCGCAGACGATCAAGGTACAGGTTTCGTTCCGCCACGCCCGTGGCCTCGAAGGCCCAGTACAGGCCCATCAGCGGATTGATAAACAACGTCGAAGCCCTCGTGCCGTGCGTGGAATGGTAATTGCCGAACTGGCCGTCGACAGCATCGAGAATCGACGACGAGACAATGCTGGGAAAATCCGGCATCTGTGCATGGACAAATGACAGGACCTCACGGTAGCGCTGCACTTCCGGCATCTCCGGGGTCAGGCTCCACGTCCCCAGATAGGCACCCGTGCGAGTCAAAGCAGCCACAGCCTCTAAGTACTGGGCATGGGCCACCCCGTGAAAGGTGTCCACACCGAAACCCAGACACACCAGCAGTTTCTGCGAGATCCCCTCAAGCATCTGTACCGCGGCCAGACTCACGGCGTCCTCTTCTGGCGTTCCCAACCCGGCCTCATCACCCCGCATGAGGCTGTCCGTTCCACCGTCAATGAGGATCACCGTATCGACACCATGCTGTTCAACGAGCTGCTTGTAAGCGTGGAGGATGGGTTGTACGCCGGTTCTCGCGAAGGCATACACAGGCACGTCACCGGTGTGGGCGAGCCACCGGGCCAGGTGCAGTTCTGGAAAATAACGGAGATCGGCTTGGGTCTGGGCCCGAACCTCGTACAACGCCTCACCCAGCTGCCGGGCGCTCGAGAGGTCCAGGCTGGAGAAGGAGAGATTGGCAAGGATGACCTGCTTCCCTTGGGCCTGGAGCGCAAAGTACAGCGGAAGGCCACAGAACAGATCAAACCCACCACCCGCACCAGCGAGCAGGACGGTCTGCGCCTGTTCGAGCCTCTGGAAAATGGGTGGCAGGAGATGTGTTCCGGGAGACATGTCCAGGAGACATTACCTGATTGGCACCTCGGCCTACAGGCCCCAGCAGGACCTCGTCGCTCTCGAATCGCGTGAGCTGTTACGCTCTGGTGTGCTTCTGAAAGAAGGCCACGTGGCCGCCCACCTCAACGTCATCGGCTACCAGTTCCCTGAGCTGACTAACGCCGAAATGGACTCAGACTGGCTGCTGATTCACCTCCAGCTTCAATGGGGCGAGCATCGCTGGGAGCGAACAGACCCTGCCCTCACCACCTTCGAGTTGGCAGACATGGCGGCCTGGCTTCTCGAAGTCGCGCAGCATGCCGCCGTGTTTGGCGGGTGGAAGCACAACCGCCTCTCCACACGGTGCTTTTTCACTGAGCCCAATCTCGGTGTCGAGGCTTTGAGCGGGCACCCCACGGGACAGCCCGTCACGCTCCGGCTGTATCTCAGCGCAGAGTTCCTGCCGCCCTTCAATGCGCTGTTGCCCACCTACCCTTTCGAGGACAGCTCAGAGGTCTGGCTGGACTTTGGGGTAGATGAGGCTCAACTGCGGGCACTCGCTGACCAGATTCAGAGGCAACTCCAGCGCTTTCCGGTGCGCGTCGGCCTCAGATAGCCTCTTCTTTGTTGAGCAGATTCAACCCTCGAGCTCGCCCCGCAGCGCGTCAAATCAGTTTGGCCAGGTCCTGTCAGGAGAGAGGGCTGGCTCTTCGCGCCCCGCAGTCCTGGGAGTGGGTAAGCTCTTCGTATGCCGTCCCGCTTCGTGATCGAGCCCGTAATCACCCATTTAGGCGAGGACGCGGAAGGTTATATCGAGGTTGACGACGCCGACTGCCCCCGGCAGCAGGTCAACCGCATTGCGAGCGCTGCCGACAACCTGCCCTTCTCCCGCGAGGGCTGGCTGTACGCCAGCGACGCGCACCCTGCCCTGTTGAGCGATCAGCGCATAGCGTGGGCAGTGGACGAGGAGACGGTGGACGCCCCCGCATTCGAGGCCATGTGGGCGCAGGCCGCCGCACAGGAGCGTGTGCGGGCCCGCTTACCAATGCTGGACGTGATGATCACCCTGGCTGAGGCGTGGGCTCGAAAGGGGGTCTCACCCGTCTGGGATCCGGAATTGGTGACGGCAGCCCACACGATCGGCCAGACGACGTCGCTCCGATAACCCATTCCGGAGGTGGTGCACGCCACCGGGGAGAGCAGGAGGAGCCCGAACGGGGCGGCCGCCGTGGTCCATGACCGATCATCGCTGGCGGCCTTCATCACGGCGCTCGCAGAGGACCGCTCTGACGCTGACCGGCAGGAGCAACAGCATCCCAACAGATATGCCTTTGAACGGGCCCATGGCTGGGAGGTGACCTCTCTAGCGGCTTACTTGTCGGCCCTCGCCCAGGAGCTGGAGGCAGCACCGACGGACGCCGTCAGCTGGGCCGGGCTGGCCCAGGTGCTGCTGGCCGCGAAAGGACGAACACCGATGGACGGGGCGTGAGCGTCTGACCGAACATCTGGCAGAGGGCGCAGCTTCACCTGGCGCTCGTCTTGCCATCCCCGGTGAGTGCCGCTCCGTCGCCTCCAGTGAGACAGCTCAGAGTTTGAAGCACGCCTCAGTCTTGCCCTGGTGCCTGCCTTGGGTGCATCAGGCGCTGCATGGCTTACTGTTGGCTTGCAGAAACTTCCGTGGCGCGACCTGGCGTGGGGAGGACCGATGCGAACTTATGCCATTCTCAATCAACAGAATGTTGGCAGACCCTGGGGGGCCGATGGACAAGCTTGACTCAGATCGAGGATCTTCAGAGATAGGAGAGATGGCTGCCACTGAGCTGAGCGAATATCTGCAAAAAACTCCCGTGGGATCGGAGTTTAAATTGGAGCCTTCTGCAGACCTCTGCTTCATACTCGAACGGTACATTCCACAACTACTGTCTCAACGTTACCCAGAATGGGCGTGGGAAAGCTTAGATGGCATTTTCGCAGCTCATTCACAGAGAACTGATTCGAACACTGCTGAGATCGCCGGTATGTGTCTCCTGATCAGTGATCAGACGATGACACCGTTCTTCATTCGCCTCACTCTGAGCCCTTCCCATGATGCAGTTGCCTCATGCCACCTGCTTTTAGGCGAACCAGGGGGCGGTGCTCTCGGCATCTCTGGGCCGCCTTGTCATTCGTTCAAGGCCCAGGGATTGCTGGAAACCGTGAAGGCACGGCTGCAGGGCATCCGCTGGTCTTACACGCTGACCAGTGAGGCAAAGACGAAAGATGACGTGGGTTGACAACGATCTGAGGAAATGAAGGGGACTCACGCGCGGTCCAGGGTGGCCAGTTCACAGGCGCCAGCCACTGGGATTCTGGCTGTACAGAGTACCGTTCAGACGCTGTCTGGTAGAGCGCAGCAGAAGACCTTGACCACGTTGAAGCATGAATAACGTGGCTTTAGACCGGCCCAGACGTGCGTGTTGC
Source organism: Deinococcus humi (assembly GCF_014201875.1). NCBI lineage: Bacteria > Thermotogati > Deinococcota > Deinococci > Deinococcales > Deinococcaceae > Deinococcus > Deinococcus humi. The sequence continues at coordinate 22,198 of NZ_JACHFL010000028.1, forward strand.
ACCCTCTATCATGCTGTTGATGGACGAAGCCGACCTGCACCCTGAACGCCTGGCGCATTTTGGCTTCACTGACGCCTGGTTTGAAGAGGGCATTCTCACGCACCTATTGATGACGGCGTAAGTGCGGGCTGATAGGTTGGAGGCGTGGCTGAATGGCATCCTTCCAAGTACTCCCGTGCCCAGCTGGAAGAACGCCGGCTGGCCGCGACCCCCTGGCTTCAACAGGGCACCTGGTTACAGCAAGACATCGCCCAACACTTCGGCGTCTCCGTGCACACTGTTAGCAACTGGAAGAAGCGGCTCAAACGCACCGGCAGTCTCCAGGCGACCGTGACCACTGGACGCCCGTCCCGACTTACCGCCACCCAACTCGAGCAGGTCCGCACCCTCCTACGGGAGGGTGCGCTGCAGCACGGCTTCCCCGACGCGACGTGGACGACTCGACGAGTCACGGATCTGATCGGGCGGCACCTCGACGTGTGGTACCACCGCGATCACGTCCGGAGAATTCTTCGCCAGCTGGGCTTCACGCCCCAGATGCCGGATGGACGGGCGGCTGAGCGCCACGAACTTCGGATCGCCAGCTGGAAAGAACAGGTAGCGCCGGAGTTGGGAAAAAAAGGTCGCTGAAGGCGCGACTCTGGTGTACCTGGATGAGGTCGGATTCTCGCTGAAAGGCGTGAGGCGACGGACGTGGGCGACCAGGGGCGTCACGCCCCTGGTCACGCTTCCAGCGAACTGGGAGAAGCTCTCGACCATTGGGGCCATCACGTCGGATGGGAGATTCTTCCAGCACACGACGTCCGGAGCAATCTCCAGTGGAGATGTCATTGGGTTCTTCCGACACTTGCTACGTCATGTCCAGGGAGAGCTTGTCGTCGTATTGGACAACGCGGGCATTCACCGGGCGAAAGCAACCCAGGCGTTCGTGGAGCTCCACGAACGCCTGTCGCTGGTGTTTCTGCCGCCGTACGCCCCGGAGTTGAATCCGATCGAGCTCGTCTGGGCGTATGTCAAAAGGAATGTGCTGGGGAACTTCTGTGCCCGTTCGGTCGCCATGCTGAAAGCGAAGCTTATGGTTGCCTGGCAGCGAATCAGGTACATCGAATTGCCTCGCCGGCTTATGGATTCCAACTTACGCCGTGATCAATAATATTGGACAAGCTCTGCGCCCGGTGGATAGAGGGAAATGACTTCAATCTAGAACACTACCGGTGGTTGGCGTTCAAGCAGTTCCTACGGGCAAACCGTACCCTGACCTCGACACAATTTGACCGCCTGTGGGCTCTGGGCACTTCGGATCCTGATCAGGCCATGGGACGTGCCATGCTGTTCGAGCTGATCTTGCGGCGCGACTGCCCAGGGACGCTGCTGGAGCGGGCTGCGTCGTCCCAGCACACCGCCTTGGCCCGGAAAAGCCAGCAGTTGCTGGCCCGACGATTCGCGAACACACCAGAAAGGTAAGGGAGAAATGTCAGACCAGCCGGCATGGTGGGAAATCGAAGAGCCGGAGTACTCGCAGGTGTGGGACGATGTCAACCTGGCGTTCGACTTCAAGCCCAGTATGTCACCCAGTGACTGGCCCGGCTTTCGTGAACCCGTGCCCTCCGTCACCTACGCGCTCTCAACCGAATGGGACGCCGCCAGCAGCGAGGAGTTTCTCGCGTTGATGAAGGGGCACATCCGCACCTGTGCGCGGCCGGACGAGTGGGTGTATGGGCTGGACTACCACCACACCTGCTGCCGGTATAACCCCCATCTGCTGGAAGAGCCTGAGCCGGATGAATAGGGATGCAGAGACCCCTGGGACGGGTTCATCCTGCCGAATGGGGACTATGGCATCACGCTGGCCGACGATTGGCGGTGGGGGACGCTGGGCCATCCTTGGGAGAAGAGCCTTTGCGTGTTCGGGCAGCCCTTGATGGATGCTGTGGCACGCGCCAGGCCGCGCCTCTTGGGGGCGTGTGATGCGGGTCAACGGACAGCGACTGATGCCATAGACGAACCAGAGCGGGAAGCGCCGAGAACTGTTGAAGGTCTTTTGAGTCGCCCCAATGGCACGGATCAAATAGAAGATTTCTGGTAATCTTTAGGGAGGTTAATCACGGAAAGCATAGAAGTAAATGGGGAATTTGGTCAAATTATGATTTGGGACAGCGCAACAAGCGATATTTCTGACTGGGGTGGGTACGAAGACAAGCCATTCGCTCGGAAAAATTCGTCTATGTCTGTTCGCACCAATAGTCCTCGTAATGGATCGGTCTTTATAAGAGTGTTAGACGCGAGTGAGTTGAGTAGTATAGATTCGAAAAAGTGAAGATATGTTCAGAAATTGTAGATGTTCCTTCTGGTGAGTTGCAAATTGGTGACCTATTCGTTGAGACTTATATTAGAAAATCTGTAAAATCTTTGAAGGCAAAGATAACAGTATATGTGGATGAGCCCGACTATGCTTCGCTGGTCGATTTAGTTATACAAGAGCTTTAGGACTATCTGAGCATTCGATCAGAGTGGATCATCCGCAAGGGGTGATCCACTCTGATTTTGTCGATTTCACTTGCGTCTGTCAGTCGCGCTTGCGCGCAGCATGGTCCCTGGCCAATGCACAGAGCAGCAGGTCAGTGGGGCCACGCGCAGCTCAGGTGGGTCATTTTCCTGGCGCCTGGCGGCCAGGCACGCAAAGTTGGGCCAGATCCAGTCACGGACAGGGGGGCCCTCACTCTCCAGGACCCAAAAGTCCCCGCGATTCACCTTTGCCAACGCTACATTGGGCGGATAGCTTCACCCTGGTGGTCCCGGGCGGCGTGGCTGCTGCCTGCCCTCGCGCTGGTGGCATGCAATGACAGGCCGGTCAGCGTCGCCGACATTCCTGGCACCTACGTGCACACCGCGGCGGAGTACCACGTGTTGTTCACCTTCGACGATCCGTCCAGGGCAACCTTTCAGGAGGACGGCGTTGTGAAGAGCGGCTTCTGGAGCTTCGAAGACGGGTTGATTGACGTGGCCCTCAACTGCACCCCACCTCGGCGCTGCAATACCCACTACAGCCGGCTGGAACCGTTCTGGCGCGACAACAACATCTAACTCGATTTGATTCGGACGAGACTGACCTCTACGTGAAGACGAAGGCCTTGCCGTAAGCGTTGGGGACATGTTCAGCGGAATTCGACACCCGCCCTGGAACGCACAAAGCGCAGCAGGAGTTCCAGGGTGCCAGCGGTCCCTGCGCTGATCAGCAACGGGAGCTCAAGCCAGTCACACTGAATGATGGGGCGGCGCACAGCGGGAAGACAGGTGGTGTAGGGCGGGCACAAGGCGACCTCAGGCCTGCACGTCCAGGGCTTCAACCGCCAGCCAAATGTGGTTTCCCTGATGCCATTGGAAGCGGAACTGAGCACCATCGAACGGCAACTGAATGGAGTCGCCCTGGACCTCACCAACTCCGTCCAGCGGCTGCGCCTGTACCGTGTCGTACGGGCTGATTCGCGAGGAGAAGCCGATCAAGGCCAGGTGGTGGCCACCTCTGACCTCTGCCTCTGGGACGACCTCGATCCAGTCTGATCCCCGGTATGATCCGCCATGCAAATTCCAGGGCGGAACGTGGACGTGCTGTTCGGGGTCAGGCAGGCCCCAGCGTAGGGCGCTCAAGACGTACGTCTCAAACAGTGTCCGAGCAATCTTGTCGAAATCGTCGTACGCTTCGCTATCACGCCAGGGAATACGAGCCTGCTCCAGACTGGGGATCAGGGCGATCAGTGCGTCCCGGAACACCGTGATCAGCTCATTGACGGTAACGTGCCAGCGCTCCTCCATGCCTCCCTCCGTGTTCTCCCTCGCTGCGTCACGCGCGAGACATCTTCCAGGGCCAGGAGCTCCAGCCTCGGCTGCTTCGACTCCAGATCAATCAATTTCGAGATTGCGCCCGAGGCTGAACAATCAGAGAGACAGGCCCACGCACGAGGTGCTTGGCAGCCTCTAGCAAGGTTTGTATAACATTTATAAGCAGTTTTTAGCCAATCGCAGATTCCTTATAGCTTATCAAGTAATCTCTAACCACCTTAGACTCCATTGTATCAGCTAAATCGATTGGCGTTATACCGCCAGCTTCTATCCAGCGGTAGTGGATATAAGCCCCTGCATCTAAAAGGACCTCTATCATCTCAAGATTATTTTTACCTTCACTTAGAGAAATCGTTTCAAGAGCTGTAATGAGGGGCGTGCCTCCACCGAAAAACACACAATTTGGATCACCCCCATGACCAAGGATAGCTTTCATCATATCGACATTGGTGCCCTCTGATGCGCGCAAAATTGCTGGATAACTGCGCGGCTCATCAGTTTCAATATTGGGATTGGCTCCATGAAGCAGAAAAAGCTTGGCTATATTAAATTTGTGCTGGGTTATTGCCTCTGAGAGGCCGAAACTCTTCTCGGCTTCAGAGAGAGAATGATTTGAAAGAGCCTTGTCAATTTCGTCGATACGATCATTATCTATTGCAGTTCCAATGTCCATATTGGACTCCTCCGAAATTGAAATTTGCCGTTTGAACTGAAAACTTCGGATCTTAAGGCTGTTGAAGGCCGAACAGCCCCCGACGGCCCTCTGAAGAGTACACATTATTGACTGATAGCCAACGGAATACTACCCTTCGGTTGCAGACGGTGCCAGTCATGCGCTTAGGCAAGGAGATCACCTCTACAATCAGTACGGCAACACAGCCCTACCGCCGCTCTGAAGGAGCCTAAAAACATGGCAGATCGGGACAAACACCTACGTTTTGACTTGGACGCACGGGTGATGACCACAGCAAAGGAGTTTCACTCCGAAATAGCCAGAAAGATGCGTTTTCCTGACTATTGTGGCGGAGGCATGAATGCCTTGTTCGATGTGCTCACCGATCTGGACTGGTTTGACTTCAATTCTTTGGAAATTAACATTCAAAATTCAATTTTTCTTCTCGTTGATGAGCCACCGGAGTTTAGAAGAGCACTCCAAGAAGTCCTGGATGACGTCAGTCAATATTGGTCCCAGCCGCTTGAACTCGGCGAAGCCTGGGATCATCCTGCAATTGAATTTAAAGTGACGTATGCAGCATATCAGCTCGATCTCCTCTAAAACCCAATGCTGTGCTCAAAATACTTCGCATTGAAAATTGATCTGACGATGGGGGCACCCACTCACTTTGTTTTCTGCAGCCGGGACTGGGAGAACCCAGATGGGGCTCCGAAGTCTCTTGTCGGGCCTCAAATAAGCCCTCAAAGCAAAAGGCGGGTTCCCAGAGACTGGGAGTCTGCATTTGCCGGCAGTCAAGTCCTTTCGTGAAGTTGAAGTGTTTTGCGCCCAGCTTCAATCTCAAGCGTCCGAACAACGGCTGGCCCTAACGGCGCTGGACGAACTCCAGTGCCGCCTAACCAAACTGGGTAAGGAGTTTCTTTGGGATGCTCTTGGCCCACTCCGCGCGGCTGCGCCGACAGGCGTTGATGCAGTTCGTCCGCACGTTCAGCGCTTGGAGGCTCATTTCGGTGTCCGGGTGGAGGCCTGTCTCGCGGATCCGCCACTGGATCAGCCAGGCCAACCGCGGTTCGCCCAGAAAGGACCCTTCATCGCGGACGCCCTGGCCAGAGGCTATGAGGCTGCCCTCCTGACGCAGAGTGCTTTCTTTGCGTCAGGCAGATCACCGCTTGAGCTACAGGCCCTCTTGCATGCTTCCAGACCCTGGTGTTCCGCGGCCTCTGTTGCGAGATTGCCCTTTCTGGACGTTGCGCTGCATTTTCAACCGAGTCGCCTCAGCCGCTGCCTTGAAGTCGATCAGGCCCGCTTCAATATTCGCCACGGTCAACTCAGGCTCCTGGGACTCAGGAGCACGCCCCGGCGATGCAGGAACCAGGCGATAAAACGCCGCTTCCCGGCAGAGCTCCTCGTACCAGGCGTCCACCGCGTCCGGCATCCTCTCCGGATTAAGCTGACCCACCAGCAGGTATTCGAGGAAGGTGGGCTCCCCACGGTCCATCACAGGAAGCAGTGTCCTGGCGTAGAAGTGGCTGTACGCCCGCCAGGCCGCTGCCAGGGGTCCGCTTGGCCAGTGGGCAATCTCCGGATGATGGACGCGCATCTTCTGGAGTTCATCTCTCGGTAACGCGCTGCGTCCGTACCGTTCCGGATCCAGGACCAGCACGGGCCGCACCAGGTCATACAGCCCCCGGGCGAAACAGACGATTCTCCCCTGCGCTTCCCAGACCCGCAGCAGGCTCCGGATCTGTTGCTGAGCGCTCCCTGCACGGGAGCCGTACACTGCCTCGGCCAGTCGCTCCACCGTCATGGGCCACGCGGCCTGCCGCGCCAGCTGCCAGTCCACATCCACCACTGTTGCTGTGCTGACCGGACCCGGCAGGCGCGCAGGGCTCAGGTCTGATGCGGTCACACGCGGCAGCGCGTCGGCAGTCGGACCTTCCTCCCCTCGCGTCCTTTGCTGCTGGCCACGCAGGAAGGAGCGAGCATCGTCGAGGTGGATGGAGCGGGACGCCTTCCTTCCCTGGTCCCGCTGCGGCGCACTCTGGAGGTGATGACGGCGCACCCAGCGCTTCAAGCCAACGGGACTGACCTCCGCCAGCTCGGCCAGATCCGCCAGGCTGACCCAGCAGTGCCGGTCAGCCTGAGATCCATAGAGGTGACGTGTGGCCTGTTCGAGGGTGCAATGCAGTTCTTCAGCGACGAACGCGGGACTGAGCGGGCCGTAGACCTGTTGGAGCTGACGGAGATGCTCTTGGGGTGGAAGAGGGTTGGCGACGTGGTCAGGACTCAAGCCTCTATCGTACCTTCCTTAGATTGACTGACGTCTGTGACAGGGGTTACGCCTCGCCCCACTTCTCCACCGCTGGATGCCCGTGGTTCAGGAAAGAAGCGCACTCCCGAGCAGAGGGGGTGGGGTGCGCCGCAGCGTCCTGGCCGCTTCAGCTATGGCCGGGATCGCTGTCGTCGCTGGGCCGTCCGTGATGCTGGGGTTGCGGTGTCTGGTCCGGTGTATCCGTGCTGGGTGTTTCCGGAGTAGGCTGCTTCTCCACGTGTTGATCGGACTCAACCACACCATTCTGCGGCGCTTGGGGGGACTCGCTGGGCTTCGTCATGGTGACCTCCTGAAACAGGGGGGACGACAAGGGGAGGGGTGCAGCAAGTCCCGCCTGGGAGTCAGGGCAATCCAGGCTTGGTGAAGCCGCCTTGGGATTCAAGTCGACATCAGGGCAGGTACGGAAGCGCACAGGCCGTGGGGTAAGCTGGCCGGCGCCTGTGCCAGGTAATGCGCTTTGGCCCAGCCAGACATCGCCGTCGTTGCCGGGTTTTGGTGCGCACGGTGGGTGACGCGCTCGTGCAGGCTGCGCCCTACTTCACGCGCTCAGGGAAGCAGGAGTGCTGCCTTTTGTGCAAGCTGGCTTTAGCTGTGTCAAGCCCGGGTGGCCACCGCCTGCACGATGCGGATGGAGGGTTGGCCCCGCTGCGTCTCCCCGTCATTCTGCTCGAGCCAGAGCGTACTCTCAGACCTTCAAACCTGTTCTTGATAGCTTTTCGATGCTCCGTGCCAGAATCTGAAGGAGCGCAGAATTCATCTCAAAGGTCTCTGACTTCAGATGTTGGAACTCCGTACCACAAATCACCATCATTTTTTAAAAGGACATCTATCTCGATCTCCTCATCATAAAATATAGCCTCTCGTCCTTCAAATAATTGAGATAGTAGATCACTCTTCGAGGCAGAAGATCTATGATAGTAAGTATTTATATGAATATTTCCCGCTTCGTCAATCATGTTGAAATCAACATAGATTCTTAGCATTAATGTAATCTCCTTTTTTAAATCTTTCTATTGCTATAGGATGAAGTTTTCAAAGAATAAGAGATGCACATGGTAGATAGCAATACAAGAAATAGAACATGATAGATTTTCCTTAACTCTATATTGCTATGCTGAGGATCTGAGGGCTGCTGCGATTGACAGTACAGATGTCGAAGTCCGTATCAGAGGCGAAAATTTAGTCCCTGACTTTCTTCATCCTCAGCAATATTGAATTGCTTATGGAGAGATATAGAAAGTCAGGGGGAGTGCGCTCAAGCAAAGTATTTTGGGCGCCTGATATAATCATCATTTCCAGCTTCGAAAGACAAACTTTGCTGTATGTGGTCGAGGAGATTGTTTTTACTGAAGAAATCAGAAACGTGGAAGAAGATATCACGCTGATCTAATTGAGAGGCCTTCTGGATCCCCGTGATGGCGAAGGATATTCCAAAGGCGAAACCAGCGCGCCTGAGCAATCCTGCGGATGTGTGCTGCAGGTTCTACCCGTAGCGTGAGGGGTGATGACCCATCCTACCGAACAGCGTGTGCGTGAAGTCGCCCTGAATGAACTGACCTCACCAACCCTGGCGAGCACCACCCAGTTCTTCGGCGTTCATCCGCTCCAACTGGAGGGAGGCCAGCCTCGGGTCCATGGGGTCCTGACGCGTGGGGACCTGTGGGAGGTGTATTTCAAGCCTGAGACTGAGCCGTACTTCCTCGTCATGCTGGTGGAGTCGCAGGGGGACCGCCTGACCGTTCGTGGCTGTCGGGCGCAAGCCAGGGCGAGGGTGTGTCTGAGTATCACGAGCAAGGAGCTCTCCGCGAACGACATCACCGCTGCGGTCACTCTGGCCCCCACCGAAGCGTGGAGCAAAGGCGACGCTCGCACACATCCCCGCCAGCAGCACCTGGGGCCGTACACCTTCACCCGGTGGAGCTTCTGTCCGGATGGAGACCTTCCTGGTCGATTTGAGGATAAGTTGACGCGCCTGCTGGACCTCACCGAACCTGCTGCCCCACGAATCCGGGCGCTGATCCCCTCCTGCATGGTCAGCGTTGTGGTGGGGTACTGGGGCTATACACAGCAAATGTGGGGAGTGGGCGGCACAGCGCGTGATATGGCCCGAATCGCCGCCCTGGGCGCCGATTTGGACATCGACTTGTACGCCTCTGGTCCTGAGCTGATCGACTAGCTGGACAGTCTCCCTGAATTTCCGGATGACTTGTCCAGAGCATCTGGTGAATGGGGTGATGATCCGTTTGAGGCGGCGCGGCCTAACTCAACCCCACCCTGACCGTTTTCAGACGCACCTGGCGTACAGAAAGAGCCAGATCGGGTCTTCATCCTCTGCTTTACAGCCGGGGATCGAGCACCTCGCTCTCCAGCGCACTCACCCCGAAAACGCACTCGTGCACGCGCCGCAGGGGCTCGCCCTCCACGAAACGGTTCAGGCCCTCGAGGCCCAGCGCGAATTCGCGCAGCGCCAGTGTCCGTTTCCCGCTCAACCCCCGCTGACGCAGCCGGGTCAGGTGCTCCGGCAGGGTGTACTCCGGACCGTAGATGATCCGCAGGTACTCGCGTCCGCGCACCTTGATGGCCGGCTGGACCAGCCCCTTGCGTCCCCGCACCACGAAGCTCAGCGGTTTGACCACCATGCCCTCACCGCCCTGCCCGGTCAGGGCCAGCCACCAGTCCTCGGCCGCCGTCACGTTGGCGGCATCGTTCAGGTCCACCTCACGGTGGGCCGTCGCCAGGAACAGCTCCGGGTCTACTCCGGCCAGCCGCGCCAGGGTATTCATGTGCCACAGGTGATCCTGATCGGTGTGGACATGACCCTCGCTGGCCAGCAGGTGGAAGGGGGCGACGCGGACGTCGGCGATGGACGACACCCGCCGCACGTACTGGCGGTAAGCGTCCACGTAAGCGCCAGTCAAGGCGGCGCGCTCCCGGGTCCGTTCCAGCAGGTCACCCAGCGGGAGACCCCGGGCCACGGCGGTTTCCAGGGCCTGCAGCTCTGCCGGAAAGGTGGCGGAAGCCGCGCTGCCCACCGCCGCGTACTGCCGCCGGATCAGCTCGTCGGCCTTGAAGGACCACGGCAGGATCTCCACGTCCAGCACGGCCCAGTCGGAGCTCAACTCGTCCCACAGGCCGCTGGTCTCGAACGCCGTGCCCAGTCGGGTCAGCACTTCGGCTTCCATCGCCTCGTCATTGAAGAAGGCGCGGCCCGTGCGGGTGTAGATCCTGCCGACACGGCCATCCTCGACCCCGAAACGCGCGCGGGCCGTGCCGACGTCCCTGGCCACCACCAGCACAGCCCGCGATCCCATGTGCTTTTCCTCGCACACCACGCGCTCCACTCCGGCCCGGCGGTAGTGCTCGAAGGCCTCGGTGGGGTATTCCAGATACCCTTCCCGCGCGCTGGTCTCGCTCGGACTCATGGTGGGCGGCAGGTAGACCAGCCAGCGCGGGTCCACCGCGAAGCGGCTCAAGGTTTCGAGCGCCGCACCGCTCTGGTCCTCGCGCACGGTGATGTTGCCGCGCAGTCGGGTGACGATCAACCGTTTGCCGGTCACGTCCGCCAGATCCAGCATCTCGTCATGTGCCTGCTGCGCACTCTGGGGGTCTGATGGAAGGTGCAGAGGCCGCACCGGTTCCGCATAGACCTGCCGGGCAGGCACGCTGACCACTTCCCGCTCCGGGAAACGCAGGGCGGTGAGGCGGCCGCCGAACACACAGCCGGTGTCGATGTCGACGGTGCGGTTGAGCCACTGAGGCTCCGGCACCGGGGTGTGGCCGTAGACCACGGTGGCCGGCCCCCGGTACTCCGCCGCCCAGTTCCAGCGCACCGGCAGGCCGAACTCGTCGGTCTCGCCCGTCGTTTCGCCGTACAGCGCGAACTCGCGGACCCGGCCCGAGGCGCGGCCCTGGTACGCCTCCTTCATCCCGGCGTGCGCCACCACCACCTGCCCGTCGTCCAGCACGTAGTGGCTGACCAGTCCCTCCAGGAACTCGGCCACTTGTTGACGGAACTCGAGCGACTCGGCCTCAAGTTGCTCCAGCGAGCGGTCCAGCCCGTGGGTGACGCTGACCTTGCGGCCTCGCAAGGCTTTCACCAGCTTGATGTCGTGGTTGCCGGGAACACACAGCGCCGTGCCGTTCTGAACCATGCCCATGACCAGCCGCAGCACCCCTGGCGTATCCGGCCCGCGGTCCACCAGATCGCCCACGAACACGGCCTTGCGGCCTTCCGGGGGGATGACAGACAGGTCATCCCCGACAGCGTACCCAAGCTTGGTCAACAGATCCCGCAGTTCGTCCAGGCAGCCGTGGACATCCCCGATGAAGTCGAAGGGACCGTGCTCGTGGCGCAGGTTGTTGTAGAGCGGCGTATGGGTGACCTGGGCGGCGGCCACCTGATCTTCTGAGTTCAGGACGATCATCTGGCGGAAGCCTTCAGCCTGCAACTTCCGCAGGGAGCGCCGCAGGTTCCCCATCTGCTGCGAGACCACGCGGGCCGCGAAGGGGCGGTCCGGGCGCGCGCGGTGCCGGCCCAGCAGGACCTCCTCGGGAAGATCGAGCACCAGGGCCACGGGCAACACGTCGAATTCCTTGGCCAGCTCGACGATCCTGCGCCGCGCGTCGGGCTGCACGTTCGTGGCGTCGATCACCGTCAGCAGGCCGCGTGCCAGCCGCTTGCGGGCGACGTGGTACAGGCTGTCGAAGGCATCGTTGCTGGCGTCCAGGGCGTTTTCGTCCCCGGCCACCAACAGGCGGAAAGCGTCGCTGGACAGCACTTCGCCGGGCCGGAACAGCCGGTGCGCCAGGGTGGTCTTGCCTGAACTGGACGCGCCGACGAGCGCCACCAGGCACAACTCGGGCAGATTGATGGTTCCGTTCCCCGTCCTTGCCTCGCCCTGAGTCACTGGCCCGCCCCCTGACTGAAGATCGCCATTTGCGTAGGCGATCCCAGCGCGGCGTCCTGCGGACCGATCTCCTTAAAACTCACGCCATACCCGTAGCCTGCCGCCACACCCCCGGCCCACGCCTGGAACTGCGCGCGGGTCCATTCAAAGCGGTGGTCCGTGTGCCGCGCGCTGCCCGCGGGCAGCGTGGTCCATGTGGCATTGTACTCCTCGTTCGGGGTGGTCACGATCACCATCCCGGGGCGCGCCTGCCCGAAGACCACGCGCTCGAGGGTCCACAGCCGCTGCGGGTCCAGGTGTTCGATGACCTCCACCAGGGCCGCCGCATCGTACCCGGACAGGCGGGCGTCGCGGTAGGTCAGGGAGCCCTGCATGAGGGTCAGGCGCTGGCGGTACGTTTCCGGCAGTTCGTCCAGGCGCAGCCGGTCCCTGGCGCGGGCCAGTTCACGCAGGCTGACGTCCATGCCGGTCAGGCGCTCGAACTGCCGTTCGGGCAGCAGCCGGGCCAGCAGCTTGCCCTCCCCGCAGCCCAGATCCAGCACGCTCTTCGCGCCGCTCGCCAGCAGTTCAGCCGTGACGGCATCCAGGCGCTGATCGTTCAGACGGGGCTCCGGAGACGGCACGTCCTCCTCGCCGTCATCGGCAAACTGCGCTTGCACGGCGCGTTGCAGGGAGCGCTGGTGCTTGAGGGCGCGCCGCGTGATCAGGTCGCGTTCCGGATGGTCTTCCAGCCAGCCCTCCCCGAGCCGCAGCAACTTGTCCACCTCCGACTCGTCGACGTAGTAGTGCTTGGCATCGTCCAGCACGGGAATCAGGACGGACAGGTGCGCGAGCAGGTCTTTTAAGCGGATCTCGGCGTCCAGCGTCAGGTCCAGGTACGGGCTGTCACCCCACTCGGAAAAGGCCGGATCGAGGGGGTGGGGCCGGGCGGTAACGTGGTACCCGAGCGGCGCGAACAGCCGCCCGGCGAGATCCGGGCCCCCACGCGACGGGACGGCGGGCAGCTGCACCTGGAAGGGCAGGGCCGCCTGGGCCAGGTCCGGGCGTTCCTTGCTGCGGCCGGCCATCGCCGTGCCGAAGGCGGCCCGCAGCGCGCCGCTCAGGAAGCTCGACGCCGCGTACGGGCGGTCATTCACGTACGGCTCCAGGGGCAGGCTGCCCGCGCCCTGACGGCCCCTGGAGATCAGCACCGGATCGACTTCCACCAAGACCGCGACGGTGCAGCGCTCCGCTGTGGCCTCGGGATAAAACACCTGGGCCTGACCGACGGGCAATTCGAAGGTGAACGTACGGTCCGGATGCTTGTGCAGCAGGAAGCCGAGGTCGGTGGCGGGCTGGTGGGTGGTGGTCAGGGTCAGCAGCATGGGGGTCCTGGAACGGATTCAAGCACAGCCGTGGTGTGGCTGTGTCTTGACGGGTGGTGAATGGGCCACCGGCGAGCGTTTTGGTTCGGTTTCATCGAAGAGGCGTAGGCTGGGCAGGCGGCAGATCCAGTGTTTGGGACTGCGTTGCACTCGCTGTCGAGACACTTTCGACCCAGCGAAGGTTGGCCGGGGGAGAAGCGGGAACCGCCAGGGTGCTGACCCTGCTGGCCTTCACAGGGGATGACCGACAACTGGGCTTCCTGCTGGCGGGGTGATCTGATGCCCTGGTAGGCGACGACAGAGCGCCGGTGCCGCTGGCCGCTCTCGAATAGGACGAGGAACGGACCGGGACGAACACTGACGGCCCCTGGACTTCCAGTGTGGATGAAGAAGGACAAGGACGCCTTTAAGCGCTTTCCTGTAGAAACGACGCGGGCCAGCCACAACAGAGGCCTGGACCGAATCTCGTGTTGACTTCACCTGACGATGTCAGTGGCCGACTCGTTGAGCGCGGGGTGTCACGACTTGCGAGTGGGGGTGACGCGCCTCGCCCGACGTCCCAGGCTGCTTTTCAAGCGGCGGGCGACGGCTTGAACACATCGACGGCAGGTGAGTGGGCCGGTGACCTGGGGGGCCTCGGCATACCGTTGCGGGCCGCGCCCACACAGCGCCGCGCCGTCCGAGAGACGCACCAGGTGCCTCGCGCCGCCGGGTGCGAGTTGGAAAGCGTGCGGCTCGCTGAGGTGGTGACGGGCGGCGATCTCGGCGCACGCCTGTTCGAAGGGCAGTTCTTGCAGGTCAGCGTGCGGCGGCGCGGTGCGGTGACGCAGTGCAGCGGGAGACTGGGGTGCGGCCATGATGGGCACTGTAGTGCGGCGCTGCAGAGCGTTTCTGCCGCAATGGCCAGGCGGTCATTCCCAAGATGATCACCAGTGCTTGAGGTCACTGCCTGAGGAAAATGCACCTGTGGGCAAACTTGATGGGGTTAAATCCAGATCAGCCGTTTTCGTAAGTCAAGAGCAATAAGGCGTCTCATGCGACGTTCTTCTTGGCCTCTGAAAAGTCCTGCATCGTGGCCTAATTCCCACAACTCGGTGCCAGGAGAGTCGGGGGGCTCGAGCTCGTCTTCAGCGCTGACAGTGGCCTGGGAGGACCACTGCGTCTACCTTTTGGACTTCCTGACCTTCACGCCTCTCTTCGAGGAAGTACGACACCATCAATCATCACCACACCGCGCTCAGGATTTCCGCTGTGCTTCAATCATGACTTGACCGGTATGAACTCGATGACTGCAATCCTGAGTCCTGGCCTTCAAGGCATTCACAACCCGGACGTCCATGACACCCTGGAAGTTGGTGGCCCCAGCGGTCTGAGGTTTCTGGAGTTCCGTCGCAAACTTCTTGGCGGCGACCCACAGATGCGAGGAATCGCCGCCCACGCGAGCACGCATCACCCAGAGATGCAGGAGCTGCTGCGAACCATACGGCCTCACCTGTATACCGTTCACTTACTCCATGGGTACTACGCGGCCTTGAATCCCCTCTTGATTGAGCCAGAGACTTGGACACCGAAGCAAAGGGAGCAGGTCAAGCTCATCACTGACCTGCTGCTGACGGCCTGTCTTTTAGAAGATGTTCCAGACTATCGGCAACACTCAGAGCTCCTGATCAAAGCAGGGCTTCGTCCCACGAATCATCAGCCATCAGACGATCCGCTCGTCAAGAGGGTGGTGGAGACGCTGGAGGCTTATGACGCCGCTCAGGCAGCCGCTCCTGGCAATGCGCCGCTGGAACGACTGCTCGCGGAGTTTTCACAACAGCACCCGTCTTTCTGAACTATTGGCTTGGGGGATGGTAGGCCGGCTGTCCCGAGCCATCGGGTGTCAGATTAGGCTTTAGAGCCTTGCCCGGAACTGTCGAACAAATCCAGAATCAATCCTAATCTGACGCCTTTTCAGCCTTGTACCTGACGTCAGGTTGGGGTATACCCAAAACTGACACTCAGCGCGTCGCTAGAGCGTGGAGACCAGACCAAAGGGCCGCGTCGTTCAGTACA
Source organism: Deinococcus humi (assembly GCF_014201875.1). NCBI lineage: Bacteria > Thermotogati > Deinococcota > Deinococci > Deinococcales > Deinococcaceae > Deinococcus > Deinococcus humi. The sequence continues at coordinate 37,369 of NZ_JACHFL010000028.1, forward strand.
AAGGACTGAAACGGAGGAATGGAAAATGATGACACATCTCTGTTGTCCACTGCCAAGCCCTCAGAGCCGCGACTCCCGTAATCTTTGACTTAATGTCACACCGCTGCCATGTTGCGCTGATTTCGGACCACCAGGTGCAGTTCCACTCCGACAAATGGGGTGCGCTCAGTTTGGCTCACGTTCTGACCTCTGGTCCGGACGGGTTCAGGACCTGGTTCGAGCAACAACTTGAGATCTGGCCGGACGCGGTTGGGCCGAACACCTTATTGATACCGGCATAAGTTGGAATCCATCAGTTGGCGAGGCAGGTCAATGTACCGGACCCGCTGCCAGGCGACCACAAGCTTCGCCTTCAGCA
>NZ_JACHFL010000029.1 GCF_014201875.1 Deinococcus humi
CGACGTTCTTCCAGCTGAGCACGGGAGTATTTGGAAGGATGCCATTCGACCACACCTTCAGCTTACCAGCCCACACTTACGCCGTGATCAATAGGGCCTGCATGCGCTCATCAGCGTGCTCCAGGAGGGACTGGACTTCCTCGTAGGTATACGGGCTGCGTTTGTCCCACGCGGCGGTCTTCTCCCGCACGGGTTTGACGTCGTTAAAGGGGGCCGCCTGTGTCGCTTCAGCCCAGCGCAGCGCGGAATAGAAAAGTCGCACGCCAGCGAGCTGCACGCGGGTGCTTGAGGGACTCAGACCCTCCGCCTCGACGCTGCGCACAAACCGGACGCCGTCACTCGAACTCGCCCGAAGGAGATTGACCGCCTGAGTGCCCGCATAGGTCAAGTACCGGTTGACCGCCCAGCGGTAGGCCTTGAGGGTCCGGGGGCTGGTTCCCGTCCTGCTCGACCCGTGCAGGGTGAGGTAGGCCTCGGTCAGAGTCCAGAGGGTCTCTGCATCCTGATCCCGGACGGCAAGGACGGCCCGTCGTCTCCTCTCTTCAGGGTTGAGGTCACTCCAGCTCCTGGCCAGGTCAAATGCGGTGGTTCGAATGACGTCGAGAGTCAGGGTCACACCCCATAGATAACAGAGAGAAACACGCGCCCGCCGGGCGGTGAAGTGGGACTAGGCAACATCGGACGCATTCTTCGTGCCGTTGCGGGTCACCAGAGCAGTCAGTGCGGGGCCCTAGCATGGGCTGAAGGAGGCTTGACGTGAGGCACACTTTCGAGCGGTATTGACTCGCGCATTTGAGCGACCTCTGGGCGGGCAGAGCACCTGGCGAGGGTGAGGATCGCGGGTGGGTTTATCCCTCGGGACCTTTTGAAGAGGCCTTCTCGTCCATTCTAGGGCCTCATGATTTACTCATCTTGCTGTACCTGATGAGCTGCCCCCCATCACCAACTGTCCATTGCGGTTCGGGCTCGCTCCTCGCCGATCCGGACGTACCCCCGAGTGGTGTTGATGTCAGCATGCCCGAGCACTTCTGCCACCGCTGCGAAATCCCCGAGCTGTGCGTACAGGCGTGAGCCCATCGCTTTGCGCAGTGCATGAAACCCTCGGAAGACTCCACCATCGATGTCTGCAAAGAGCGGCTGGACGTGACGAGCCGCCCCGCGCCAGGTGCGGTACGGAAAGATGAATTCTTCGCGATGACGGGCTGTACGGGGAAGCGCCCGGTACGCCATCAATGCGGCGCGCAGACGGGGACTGAGCGGCACGCCCCGACTTTTGCGCCCTTTGCCGAGTCGCACCGTGAGCCCTGGCATCGGTGGAACGAGTTGCACGTCACTCCACTTCAGGTTCAGCGCTTCGTCGATGCGCAGCCCGCCGTGGGCCAGGACGAGCAACAGAGCGTGAAGTTCAGCGCTGCGCGTGGGATGAAGCTCTGCGGCCCGCAGGGCCGAGTTTACCTGTGCCTCGGTATAGGGCGCGTTCTTTTCCAGGCCGTGGCGGCGGTCCTTGGGGATGACAACCGTTTCGAAGGGGTGCGCCTCCGTCGCATCCGCCCAGCGCAACGCTTTATACAGGGCGGCCGCTGCAGCCACACGGACCCGGACGGTGGCGATGGAACGCCCGGTGGCCAGCATGTCGCCGACCCAGTCCTGCGCGTCCTCCCAGCTCGGCCGCAGGATGTTCCAAGCTCGGTGGTCGGCGTGTTTCAGGAAGGCTCTGAGCCCAGCACGGTATGAGGTCAGGGTGTGTTTGCTGGTGAGGACGCCACTGGCGGCGTGCTGGGTGAGATGGGCTTCGGTGAGCGTCCAGAGACCTTCGGGATCTTTGAGGGCGGCGGCCTCTTTGGCGCGGCGTTTGCGTTCGTCGGGGTGGAGGGCCGTCCAGGTTCGGCTGCGGTCCTGAAGGCCGCCGCGGTACAGGTCGAGGGTCATATCCCCGATTATGTACCAATAACTCGTCTTATGCATACTTCTCAATTTGCCATCGCGTCAGTGATTCTGACGAACCAAACACTGGGCATGTCAGGTGTAGCGCAAACTTGGTACAGAGGGGTTGTGGCAAGTTGTTGGGGTAGGGTGGCGCGGTGTTGAGCGGTCAGAAGCTTCCCGGCTCCCGGTTTCCCCTGGCAGTCATCGGCTATGCCGCAAACGCTCTATCACCGCTTCACCCTCAGCTCCCGGGACATTGAAGAACTGCTGTTGGAACGGAGTGTGGCCGTGACCCGAGAGTCTGGACGCACGTGGTGCATCAAGAGGTTAGGACAGAAAGCAGCGACGTAGGATGCGACTGTGATCCGTGACGAGGCCATTGCTTTCCTGCGTGCCCACCAACCCCTTCCAACCGACGACTCCTTCGCACGTCAACCCGACCTCGCCCGAGCCCTACTCACCCAGTTCCACCAAGCACGGAAGTACTTTGAAGCGCACCCTGACGCCGACAGTCTGCCCCTGCTGCTCGGCAGTTGCGGCGACAAGAGCGGCTTCGGCCATTACCAACTCCTCGACGGTGCCTTCATGCCACACCCTGCCCACGTCGTCGTTCCACACCTTATCTCCGCGCTGCGCAGTCCGCACCTTGGCGTGCGCTTTAGGGCCGCTGAACTCAGCGCCTTATTCTCTGACGACCAGCTTGTTATGCCCTTGCTCAAGGTGTACCAACATGGGGATATAGACGAGCAGGACGCGGCTTTGCTCGCCTTGACACAGAACAGAAGTGCCGCCGCGCGAGAAGCGCTGCGCTCACTTCGCCCGAGTGTGACGGACACTGAACACGTTGAACTGCTTGACGAGTACTTTGGGCACGACGCCTTCTGATCCCTTCACGTGCTTAGTTGTCGCACGCAGATCAACACGCAAGCCAACAGGGTCAGGGCAAGATGCACCTCGACTCGGCGCTCGAAGCGCACCCGCAGCCGATGAAAACCGCTCAGCCAACTCAGGGTACGCTCTACCACCCAGCGGTGACGTCCTAGACGATCCCGTGGCTCCAGTCCTCGTCGTGCAATTCGGGGGGTGATTCCGCGCTGCCGACAAGCCCTTCGACAGCGCGGGTAGTCAAAGCCCTTGTCGGCATGGAGCTTGTCAGGACGGAACCGCGGCCGTCCTGGACGTCCGGGATTGACGGCTGGAACACGGTCCAACGTCGGTTCCAGCAACTTGGAATCGTGCAGGTTGGCTGGGGCGAGCACCACGGCCAGCGGCGTTCCGACGCGGTCCACCAGAAGGCAACGTTTGGTACCGGGCTTCCCTCGGTCAACCGGATTGGGGCCGGTGTACTCACCGCCTCCGATGGCACGGATACTGCATGAGTCCATTGAGCATCTTGACCAGTCCAGCCGACCTGCACTTGCCAGTCGGTTGAGCAGGATGTGATGTACGCGCGCCCAGACACCTGCACGTTGCCACTCCACAGTCGGCGCCAGCAGGTCTTGCCTGATCCAAATCCGAGTTCTCGTGGCAGCATCGCCCAGCGAATTCCGGTTTTGAGGACAAAGATGATGCCTGCAAGGATCTGCCGGTTGGGAAGGCGGGGTCGTCCAAGGCGTGCTGTTGGTAGACGGTCAAGGAGGGGGAGAGTTCGCGCCAGAGCTCGTCGGGAACTAGATGATCAAGCACCGCGTGAGGCTACTGGAGGTGGAGATGGGGAGTGGGAAGGCCCTGTACTGACTCCCCTGCGTTCTGTCCCAACCTCTTGGCCCTCCACGCCCGCGTTTCGAAGGTCCACTAGCACACTCAAACCACTGTGCTCGCCGACCTTTGAAGATCAAACCAGGATCATGCTCATTCGGCGTGGCGAGCTGCAGTTAAAGGAGCCGTCTGAACTTCAGGCGGCCACCGACCTAACTCGGCCCTTCCCTGATTAACTTGCCAGAGCCGTGCCAGGCGATAAGGACGCAAGCTAGCGGGACTACTTTACTGTCAGCCGTCTCCTGCGTTTGATGCGTTTCTTTCCTGGAGGGGAACTCGTCGCAGCGAATATTGCGCCCCAAGCGGCGAGCTGGCCGTAGAAGCCCAATCCAGTAGAGTAGTTGTGCTGCTTGCGGCGCGCTGCATATCCCTGTGGCAGTTGGCCTACCAGGGCGCCCTCAGACGAGGTTGGCGCTTGCGCTGAGGCGCTTGAGGATTGTCCCTGTTCTGGTGCCAGCCCCAAGATTGCGGCCTGCGTTTCCTGTGTCCGGACAGTGGGCTCCAGTGGAATCCTCATGTCCTTTTCCGTAAACACTTCGCGCGTCCGGATGGCTCTCTCCAGCGCTGTCTCCCGGATATTCTCCTGTATGGGCGCCACCGTGCCGTAATACGAAATGGCAAATGCAGGAATGAATGTTGTCTGCAACACGATCTGTGGCGCCCAGCTCATGTGCCATGTGTCGTGGAGTAGCGCGCCAGCTTGGACGCCCGGGACTTTGCTCAATGCCTCCATCACGAAACCCTGTTCACTGAACTGCACTTTCGCAACGTTAAGCGCTGGATCCAACCCTGTGGCGTCCTTGGTCAGCACAACGTCCTTCAGACCAACTTGTGGCACCTTCGGATCGAGGTCCCTCGGGTCTATCACCTTGATCTTGTAGCTGCCGTCTGGAAGCTTCTCCTGATACTTGGCCGGCAGAGGAGTGCACGCCGTACCTGGTAAGCTAGGCACCTCCCCACGAAAACAATAGGCGGGAACGTTATCGCTATCGGTTGGATCCAAATTGATGGGGCCGGCGTCTCCCCTGCTCATGTAATCGGCGTAGGCATCCTTGACCACCACCATGGCCCCGGACATCAACATGCCGTTCAGAATGGCTTCCTCGTCTCCTCCAGCAGCAGCCACGCCTGCTCCTCCAATTGCTGCAGTCACGATGGTGCGCTTGAGCTTGTCGTAGGCAGAGTCACGAGGAATCGAGTCTGCGGCGGCGAACGCTGCTGAGGAAACGCCAGAGATCACCCCGGTACGTACGGCAAGGCTGAGGTCCCCCGACTGCCGGTACGTCAACCACGCTGCGTATGCAGCCGCTCCCTGCGGCCCACCGTAAGTGCTTGCTGCCAGCGTGCCAATGGTCCGGAGGTATGTGCTGTCCAGCGCCGCCTCCGCGGCTGCTTCTTCACTGCTGGTCAGGACTGTAAAACTCAAGTGCCAGACTGCATCTACGAATTTTCCGGAGCGGATTCGAACTTCCGCTTCAGACAGATTCTGAGCGACGCCCTCGACGAAGCCGACGTTGAAGTTGTAGAGGGCCTTGAGCGTGTCCTCCACGTGCCCTGGAACCCGGCCGAGTTCTCCCCAGGTGTCCTGCCCGGCCTTTTCCGCGGCTTTCCCAGTGTCCTGAAATGACTTTTCCAGCGCGACGCCCGCGTTCGTGATAGCGACGCGCGATTCACGCCAGCTGTCCGTTCCCGCGCGTCCAACCGCTTCCGTGACGTTCTCCCAAGCCACTCCAGTTTCTCTGAACAGGTCCTCGGCCGCCTTGGTGACGGTCTTGACCACGTTGCCAGGCGCATTGCCGACGGCCCCAGCGATATCCGTGACCACATCCGCGACAGCCGCCGCACCGTCCTTGACCGCGTCCAGCCCGCCGTTCAGCACTGCGCCCGTTCCTTCGACGATAGACTGCAGGCCGTTGCCAATCGCACCGCCGACGCTCTGAACCGCCCTTCCCAACTTACCGAACGCCTCCGCCTTTCCAGCGAAACCAACCAGCAAAAGACAGGTCAACCACACTCTGGCAGCTCGTTGCATCTCCACTCCTTGAACGCTTGGAACACATACGAGACACAGCTGCTGCGTGAATCGACGCCGCGCAGCACTTGTAGAAAACAGGGTGGCATGAAATGGTTTGGTGGCAGTGTTGGGTAAGGTTGTGGGCCCTGCCGTCTCGCAGTGTCAGAACACACGAGGCCTCGGATCGGCACGGACAGCCAACAGTAATGGGGGTGAGGTCATAAAAATTTTCTGGGATTGTGATTGGCGATATGCCAGAAATCCGTCTCACCCAGATATCCACGCAGGCGGATGCTGAATTCGCGCTCAGTCGTTTCAGCCCGGACGACAAAGAAGTCAGTGCCGAAAAGAATTCGATCCCGGAGTTCTCCTGTGTTCACCATCACTTTCGCCAAAGGCATCAGACTGACGTCCGAAATAGTGTAGGACAGGTCGGTATACAGATTTGGATAGATCCTCATCATGTCGGCAATGACGTCCAACCACGACGTTTGCGCGTTCGGGATCTGGCGCGACTGATTGAGAAATGCACGCCACTCGCCAGCTCCACCAAAATGCGCTAGGCACACTCGCAACTCTGAAAACTCCTTAAGCACAGGAATAAAACGTTTCGGATGCGACAGGTAGTTCGCATATTCCATGCGTGTCATGGTCTGCCCGGTGACGGGGTGAGGTGGGATCTTGCCTTGATACATCAATCCACCCTTAGAGCAGTGGGAGACCACTGGCAGTTCGTGTTCCTGCGCATACGCATATACCTCGTACAACACTGGGTCATCCGGCAGGAACCCAAGGGCGGGATACAGTTTCAAGCCGCAAAATCCCTGTTCCTGATGGGCGCGCTGCACGAGAGCGAGCAGGCCGGGACGCCGAGGATCGACGCCCAGGAAGGGCCGCACCAGGGTGCCGAAGGTTTGTTTAAGCGCAGCAAGCTCCTGGATCTGCTGAAGGAAGTCACGGCTTGCAACTCCTGCCTCCATGTAGTCCATGTCGATCGACAAAGTCACGAACCGTGTCCCCGGTGGGTATTGCTGCTCAAGAACCCTGAAGATTTGTTGTTGAGTCTGAAGGCCAGCAACCTCGAGCAGGGCCATGAGGCGCGTAACACGGTTGCTTTCTTCCGGCACGCCGAACACACGATGATAGACATTCAGCACAGGATTGATCAGGCGGATTATTCGGGAGGCCAATGCCCGATTTTGAGGTCGCCTAAGCCAGGGCACGAGCCTGAATGGCAGCAGCTGGTCGGGAACATGCAGGTTGGTGAAAACATGCGTGTGGCAGTTAAATATCTTCCCGTCGTCGCTTGACATCTTTCCTCCGGAACATTGTGATTTTGGTGCTCAGCTAGACACGGCGGCCACCCGAATGCAAGTGCGATTTCGAAAGCCGTGTGCTGGTCGATGGTCCACTTCTGGAGGTTGGGCCCCCACGACACACCTGACAAGGGAACGCCCTGAGAGGCTCTGCTCACAGCCCGCACACCAGGCGGTCCAGGGTGATCCTCCTGGCTGCGAAAGCTGGGCGCGATGCCCAGCCTTCGTCAATCATCAATTCGACGATCGGTAACATGCCTGTCGGGCCCTGCCGCAAAGACTTCCATCACAGCAAGTCTCGCCTTGGACACGCTCATAGGGGCGTTCCCGGCCAACTTCGGCTGATGGTCTGGCAACGAGTCTTGTCTTAGGGCTCGTTGAACACGTTATCGGGGTTGTTGCCGGTGACGCTGCCGCCGGGCTGGGCGTAGGTGGCCCGTTTGGAGTTGAACACGCCGCCACCGCTGCGCGGCGCGGTGTTGCCCGTCACGCTGCCGCTGGAGATGGTCAGTTTGCCGTCGTTGAAGAAGCCACCGCCCACGTTCCCGTCTGTGGCCTTGTTGCCGCTCACCGTGGCTCCAGATAGTGCGAACTGTCCGCCGGGACTGTTTTCGTATGCGCCGCCCACAAAGACACCGCCGCCGTACCACGCGGTGTTGTCCTTGATGCTGCCGCCGCTGGCCGTGAAGGTGGAGCTGGCGTACATCTGCACGCCGCCGCCGCTGCCCTGTCCATCGCCCTTCCCTGTTACCGTGTTGCTGCTAATCTCGCCGCCGGTCATGGTGACCTGTCCGCCTACCACCAGGCCGCCGCCGGTACGCAGCGCACTGTTGCCGCTGATCGCACCGCCCGAGAGGGTTAGCTTGCCGTTGCTGAACACGCGGACGCCGCCGCCGCCGTCGGTGCTGCCGGTGGCCTTGTTGTTGCTGATCACACCGCCCTCAATGGTGCTGTTGGTGCCGCCGCCCAAGCTGATGCCGCCGCCTGTATTAACTGTGGTGTTCCCCGTGACGGTCCCGCCGGTCATGGTCAGGATGGTACGGCTGACCGAGATGCCGCCGCCGTCTTCACCGGACGAATTGCCCTTCACGGTGGCGGTGCCGCCGAAGGTCACGGTGGAATTGGTGGCGCGACTGGCGGGGGTGATCAGCAGCAGGCCGCCGCCACTCTTGGATGCCGTATTGCCCTCGAAGGTGCCGCCCGTGATGCTGGCATTCCTGTACACGACGAAGCCGCCGCCATACGAAGCCATGTTGCCCTTGACCGTGCCGCCCGTCATGGTGAGATCGCCGTTCGTCCACATCCCTCCGCCCACGCCGGCGTTCATCGTGTCGGTCAGTCGGTTGTTTTCGATGCTGCCACCACTCATAGTGATCTTCGGCTGGACCAGGTTGCCTTGCGCGTCCAGGGTGGACTGCACCGTGATCCCGCCGCCAAAATAGGACGCTGTATTCCCGCTGACGCTGCCGCCCGTGATGGTCACCTCGCCGTTGCTGTAGATGCCGCCGCCTGCGCTGCCGGTCGTGTTTGTCTCGGTCTGGACCACCGGGGCGGTCACGGTATTGCCGTCGACCTTGCCACCACTGATCGTCGTGGCGCTGCCCACCCCACCGTAGATGCCACCGCCAGAGTAGGTGGCTGTATTCGTGCTGACGCTGCCCGCTTCCACTTCCAACGTGCCCTTGTTGAAGATGCCGCCGCCCCCACCGCTGCTCTCCTCCTTGTTCTCTGGCAGCACTTGCGCCGTGTTGCCCGTCACATTGCTGTTTCCCTTGAGGGTCAGCGTTCCCCCTTTGAGGTTGGCAATGCCGCCGCCCATGTTGGCCTTGCCACCCGTCACGGTGGTGCCGTCCAGCGTCAGCGTGCCCTCGTTGACCAGCACGCCGCCGTAGGTCGCCACGGTCAGCTCCTGTTGGCCGACATTTGCGAGCGTGATGGGTGCTCCCGTGCCGCCCTTCAGTGTGCCGCCGGTGATGGTCACCGTGACACCGCTGGGGATTTCCAGGGCGCGGCCCTTACTATTCGCATCAATGACGCTACTGCCCAGGTTCAGCGTCACGCTTTTGGTGACTTTGAGTGGGCCGACCAGAGTGATTGTGCCGGAGTCGAGCCTGAGGGTGTCTCCTGCCCCGGCGCTGTCCAGCAATTCGCGAAGGGTGCCTGGGCCGCTGTCGGCGGTGCTGGTGATGGGCGTGCCGGGCGGTGGATTGACGGTGCCGCCACCCCCACAGGCTGCCAGCAGCAAGGACAGGGACAGTAATGGAAGACCGAGCCGGACCAGTGGTGCGTTCATAGGGACCCCCTCTGCCCCGGAAGGTGACGGAGGGAGGGGTAGCACCACCCGCCACCATCAAGGGTGAAGCGAGTGTGAAGGAGAGGGTGTCAATTCGGCGTCAACGTCCAGCGCCGTCAGGACTGTGGACCTCTGCCTGCGTCGTCAGGGGCGCCCGAGAATCGGATACAGGCGGACTTTGATCTGCAAAGATCTCTTCCCAGCGGCCTTATCTCCCCTGTACTTTCAGGTGACCCCATGACGAGAGCTTGGTCGTGTGCCGTCCTTGGCCCCCACGTCTGCTCCATCACAGCGCTCCCCTTCAGCCGCGTTCCCGCAAAGCTGCGGTCCTGTTATCTATTCTCGCTCTGGATGGCTCTACGCCACAAGAAACCCTGGCCTCGCCCCTGTGGGAATAGGACCGCCATCATACCCGCCAGAGCCTGCACGCCACCCTCAGCAGCTTTGTACCGTTACTCAGCGACACATCGCTCCTCCGCCATGACGCCCGCACCACCTACCACCTCGGTTTGCAGCTGACCGGCATCAAGGCTCAGCAGCTGCAAACCGAGGAGCCGGCCACTTTCTTCTTGTCTTGTCGTGGCCAGGCGCTTTCCCGTCGGGGTTGACCATCCGCGACAGTCCTGCCCGGAACGAGTGGCACTCCCGGTGGGAGACACAGCTCATGCACCGCTACCTGGAATGGGCGTTCGCCCTGGTTGGCGCGGCCCTCCGGAACGGCCGGCCGACTGAGGCCGTCCACTTACCCGCCCACACCTCTGAAATGAAAAGTTCAGCGCGTTTATGTAAAATGTCTTATTTAAGCATTTTCAGCTTGCGTACGGGGCTTCGAGATGTCCTCCCAAGTCTTCTCAAATCCATTATCAGAGGAACGTTCAAGGTGTCCCAGTCGAACTTCACGCAGCCTATGGCATCAAGCGAGGAGCTTCTTCCCTTACCAGGCGTTCACTTGCGGCTGCTAGGGCCACCTCGCCTTTTCGTGGATGGAAAAGAGGTCAGTTGCGGAAGCGGCGCGCTCAGTGTATTGGCGGTGCTCGCACTTGATGGGCCCTCGACACGGCTGCGCCTCGCAGATCTCCTGTGGGCAAAAGAAACGAAAAGAGCGTTACACAGTCTGCGGGCCGCTCTGTCCAGTCTCCGTAAAGTTCTAGGCGCGCATGCAAGTCTTCTGCAGGAGATGGGCAGCCTCCTCAGACTCAACCCGTCACGCATTGAAATCGATGTCTTAAATTCTCCTCGCAATTCCGAAGCGCTCCTGAGCTACTGGCACGAATTTATGGCTGGCCTGCGCTACAAGGACAACGAGGCCTGGCTCGACTGGGCAGATCAATCGGAAGCTCGGCTGCTTGAAGCCCATCTCCAGGCACTCCTCGAGTGTGCGGTGACAGGCACTGCAGAACAGGCAACGAAGTGCTTGCGTCGCGCCCTTGATCTCGCACCTGACCACCCTAAGGTTCTCGCACGCTGGGCTGCGCACCAGAATGCGCAATCTGGCCCAAGCGAGGAAGAGTTGTTGCGTGCACTCGAGAGCGTGACCCAGCAATTGTGGCTCAGCGCTCAAGAAGGAAGGGGACGCCAAGAGGCAGAGAGCGAAGAAGACGTTCGTCAGCATCGATCTGCCTTGCTCGATAGCTTCGGTCGCAAAATGCCTGTTGCCTTCGTTCCCCGCAGACCGCTCGAGGCCACCGAATGGAGCAGGGAAGTGCTCAGCACCTACCAACTGCGCGACCATGCGGGTGCAGAGTGGGCAGCGCGTCAGCTCCTGAAGCGGTACTCGAAGGGGCTGCCTGCCGCGCTCGCCCTTGATGTCCTCGCCAACCTCGCTATTGACCAGGGGCAATATCACCGCGGACGTCAATACGCGGAGAGGGCGCTCACCCTCGTTTCCGAACCGACGAGTGAGGTCGCGTTCACGGCCGCGTATAGCAACGTGATGATGGGTCTGCATGGACGTGCGACAGAAATCGCGCATTCTGCGCTCAAGACGCTACCAGTGCACGATTCGCCCGCAATGCTTTACGGCATTCTGGCGCGCGTGAACGACGCGACGCAACACTACAAGGCCGCTCGGCACTGGCATGAGTTGGCCTTGCAAGCGGCGTACGAGCACGATGATCCGTTCGTTCTGCCACAGGTGATTTCGTTCATGCTGTGGCATTTCAACATCACGGGTGAACCGGATCGTAGTCTCCAGCTTGCCCATGAAGGCGCTGCGTACGGTTCACCTAACTTCTCCTTGCATCTCGTCAACGCCACCGGATTTTCTCATCTTTTGAAGCGAGACTTCGAAACGGCTTACGAAGCTCTCGCGCCACAACGCGAAGGTGCCAACGTCACGCTGTCAGCGACATCATTGACCTGTAGCGCTCTGGCACTGCATAGGATGGGACAGCAGCAGGAGGCAGAGATTGCCCTCAGAACCGCATTAGAGCTCCTGCCCCTGACGGAGAACGGCAACGTGAAGTACGAGTGGGCTGCGGCTGCCCTGACGCTGGATCCGCTCCAGTGGGAGACGCAGGCACAGCAATGCGTGGAGGGCGTGGTGTCGAGCGACCCAACCGTGCCGCAGTGGTACGAGCGGCTCAAGGCGCTGCGATTAAAGTAACCTCTACGACTTGCCGGGGCGCGCGCGTGAGCGTCAACACCCTGGAGGCTTACCGCACAGGCCTCAATACCTTTCTGGCCTGGGCAGGTCCGGCGGGCGTCAGCCTGCTCCGTCCTGGGCCAAACACGGGCTTCCGGTACGTCCGTCATCTGGAAGGCGCGGGCCTCGCCCCCAGCAGCGTGCGCGTGCACCTGAGTGCGGGCAAGGCTTTGTATGCCGCCTTGCGCTGGAGGGGAGCATGTGAGGCTGCACCCTCCCTGGACGTGCGGGCCGCCAGCGATCCGGTGCCCCGGTGGGAAAAGCGCAAACCCTACTCCACCGAAGATGTGGCGTTGCTGCTGCGGCATGCGGGAGTCCAGGACGCGGTGATCGTCGTGCTCGGCGCACACGTGGGGCTGCGGGCGACGGAGATGACGACGCTGCTCAGAAGGGAATTGCGCCTTGATGCGCCCGAGCCATATCTGACCGTGACCGGCAAGCGGCAACGCCGCCAGGAGGTGGCACTCTCCCCTACTGCCGTCGAGGCGCTGCGAACATTGCTGGCTGCGACGCCCAACTATGGCCCTCGCGTGCTGACCATCCATACCCATCAGAGCGTGGAGAATGCCTTGAAGCGGCTGTGCCAGGAGGCGGGCGTGCGCTATGCGGGGCGCGAGGTTCACGGCCTACGTCACATCGCGGGCACCCCGATCTACAGCGAAAGTGGGGATCTGCTGGCCGTGCGGGACCACCTGCGCCACCGCACCGTCGACAGCAGTGAGATTTACGTGGACTACGCGCGGGCGGGCAAGAAGGCAGTCCGTTACTGGTAAGGGTGCTGGTATAACCCCAGGGAGTGGCGCTCCTGTGGCCGACGTTACACCGCCACCCTTCCCCGCTGAGCGTTTGCGGCCTCCTCTCCCCTGTTACTCCTTGAGAAGCTGCTCGACCTCCTGTAACAACTTCCTGAGTCGTGTCTGTTTGCGGGCGTCCAGCGCGCCCACCCGGCGCGGTGCGGCCAGCTTAAGGACCCGCCGCGTTTCCTGCACAAGATCACCCGGTTCTGAGGGCGCTGGGGCGGTCCGTCCGGCCAGGAGCGCAGCCTCCACATCGCGCACCCCCCATTCCCCAGACTCGACGCGGGGGAGCCACTCGGCCTGCTGCTCGGTGCTCGCCCGCCGCAGCAGCCGTACGGCGTTGAATGGTGCCCCACGTTGAATGGCCGCTCTCAGTTCATCGGGCAAGTCTAAGAGCGGCAGGTAATGCTTGGCAAAGCTCAGACGCGTCAAATTTCGTCCCAGCACGCCTAAGGCCTCCTCCAGGGCCGCGCTGACCTCAGCCGACGGTTCTCCTCGGCCCGTGATCTGTGACCGCACCTCCTCCGGCGACTGCCCCAGGCTCAGGCCCATCAAGGTTAGGGCCACGCTGGCCACCTCGTACGCGTTCAGGTCCTGGCGTTCCAGGTTCTCGCGCAGGCCGTACAGCCGCGCCTGCTCGTCCGTGGCTTCCCTCACCATCACTGGGACCTCGGCCAGACCCGCGCGTTCGGCGGCCCGCCAGCGCCGCTCGCCCGCAATCAGCTCGAAGCCTCCTCCGGTAACCGGCCGGGCCAGCAGGGGTTGCAGAACGCCATTGGCCGCGATGTCCTGGGCCAGGCTGTCCAGATCGTTCAGGTCCATCCTCGCCTGGAACGGCGAGGGTCGCAGGTCCCCGAGCGCCACGTACTGCACGGGCGGGCGGCTGCGCTGCACACTCTGGATATCCTCGTGGACGGCCTGCGTGCGCTTGAGGGCCGCCTGCATGCCCGCGCTGAGCTTGCGGCTCATACGCTGTGCCCGATGCGTGAAAGCAGCGTCTGAACCACGGCCTGGACCTCGCGCCGGGCTTCCGAGTCCGGGGCATTGACGCCTACTGGCTCTCCAATCGGCTGGCAGCGGTTGTAGATGGCCGGGCGGTACGTCAACGGCCCCGCCAGTTCTGATCCCAGCACCTGCTGAAAGACCTCGTGCGTTTCCTTGCTGTGCGCGGTGTTCTCCATCTGGGTCACCAGGTACATGGCCACCCGCAGGCGTGGGTTGGTCCGCGTGTATTCGCCGAGCATCTCGCGCAGGCCGTCCAGGGCCACCAGGCCCTTGTAGCGGGCAGGCACCGGCACGATCACCCAGTCGGCGGCATTCGCCGCGTTGGCGGTCAGCTTGCCCAAACTCGGCGGCGGATCAATCAGGACGAAGTCGTAGGCCCCGCTGGCACGGACGGCGTCGATGGCTGAGCGCAGCCGGCCCTCGGCGTTTGTGTAGCCGGGGAGCCTGGCGTCCGTGCGTGCGAGCGCTAGGTGGCTGGGGATCAAATCCATGCCATGTACCCGGTACGGCTCTGGCAGCGGCGCGTAATCCTCCAGCACCGGCTGCAAGCTGCGCTCAACTGGTGCGTCGTGCACACCCAGCCACGTGGTCAGGTTGGCCTGCGGATCGATGTCGAGCAGCAGCACCCGGTACCCCAGTTCGGTCAGTTCGTACCCGATGTCGCGCACACTGCTGGTCTTGGCCGCGCCGCCCGCATGGTTGAACGCCATCAGAACGGTGGTGGTCTGTGCGCCGCGCTCAATGGCCTGCAGGTCCTCGACGGAGACCAGTCCGGCAACAGGTTTGCCATGCCGCGCCAGGGTCACAGGTTCGCCTGGGCGCAAATTTTTCACCTGCTGGCCGAGCTGGGTGTGGGCGGCGCTGATCGGGATAGACCGTTTGGGTTTTGCGCTCATGCCCGTATTTTGCTCAATCTAAGAAGCGAGCGCAACGTTTTGCCCAAAAGCGGTGTGTGGAGAGCGGGGAACAACGTTGTTCCCCAGATGCTCATTGCTTAGTCGAAACGTCTAGGACACCTAATGCTGGTCCCAGATCAGAGGGAATGTGACCTCACTTATCATGAAGCTGTAGCAGGTTTTCGCGGAGGCCAGGATCTGGAGGGGTGCGACGCAGGTTCTGCAAGGTGGCTTTAAGGCTGCTTGAACCAGGGTATTACGGACACGGCGCGACGTACGTGACTTTCCTGAATTCTGGAATGTCTCTGAAGGCCCACGCAGAGGGACCGACAGCCATCACCATCGTCATCACCTGGTGAGCGCCATCTAAACCAATAACGACGTCGTTGACGATATAGTTGGAATTTATCCCCCGAAGTTTCAGCGAGCAGCTGTACTGGATGGCTTTCGGCTGATCTGGAAAACTCACTCCCGTTGCCGCAGTAAAGAACGAAAGGCGGAATTTTCCATCCGAGAAATCGCCATTCGAACCAGGGTAGAGCAGGACCACATTGGTTGTCACGCCACCATAAGTGGTGACATAGAGATCATAGTCATTGAGCCCACCGGCAGTGGGATTTTTCAGCTTTAAATGATAGAACATCCGCTTTTCACCCAGCACAACTGCTGACCCGGTGGGGCTGCACATTGCCAGGCGCGTACAAATCGAGGATTTCAAAATCGACTTGGAAGTTCCCACGAAGGCGTCTCCGCCCTGTGCTGCGGCCTGTGACGTCGCCATGAGAGTCATGGCAGCATATAAGGGGCATGTGTACATGACTTCCCCCAGTGTATTGACGTCACTGGTCAGAACCTCAATTCACCCCTGGGCAGTCATTTACATGCCCAGACCTGAATTGAGAAGCAGAGGGTCAGCGGCGTGGCGTGAGTACAGCCGTACAAGTCAAAACGCCTTTTGCATCTGCCTTGCAATTGCTGAGGACGGCATTGTAATTGGCGGTGCTGCCTGTTGTAGGTGGTTTGATAGGCGCAGGGGCTGGAGTGGGGGTGGCTCCCCGAATAGGGACATTGTTTACTACGACACGCTCCAGTGCCATGACTTGGAAGGAAGTCATGCTTGATGGCGCGTCAAATATGATGGAAAAAGGCACAGATATACCCTTGTAATATGTCTGATTGATAACGTTTGTGCTCATTGGATTCCCGCCCACAGCAATTTGTTTGGCGGTGTATGTTTTTCCATCTGTGCCAACGACTTCGTAATAACCTGGTTTAAAACTTTGAGCAGCGCTATCACTTCTAGTGTAAATATACCCGAGGTCACAACGCACTGCACCTGCACTTGGATAGCATCCTTTGAGCGTGTATGTACCGTCGTCGGTAGTCCAGGTTTGCGCTCCCGCTACTGAGAGTCCTACTGCTGCTGCTGCCGCAAACAGAGTAAATTTTTTCACAACTCACTCTACTCGAATGAGTATACGAAAATCTCACAATAATCTAGACCGTCTGGATTTCCTCACGGTTCGCTTGAAATGAGCGAACTCAATCGCGCAGGCTACAGGGAAATTACTTTTGGCTAGTGATGTTTCAGAGGTGGCAAATCCAACAGGTGAAAATAGACCAAACTGAAGACCATCCAGCTGCATTTGGAGAAGTTCCCAATAAAACTGGCACCTAGATAGCTCGAGTTGGAACAGCGACAGCTGGCGCCCATTACTTTTGTTCTCTTTCTGGAGCGTTTCGGTAATCCGGCGGCCTTACGGGCCGCTCGATCACAACTTGGTCTTAGATCTCTATTGAGGCCGGATTCAGGGCGGCCCAGTTTTGCGGTACGTCTAATCTGGCTGAGGGAGCGATAGAGGACACGACGAGAGGATCAAGGTAAGGTGCTCCATGGGTCAGTCGAAGGGTCAAGGGCGTCAAATCGACACCCGTGGCGCGCCACACCTCCTACACTGAAGCCCATGCGTTCATTGCCGGATGGCTCCACCCTGACCAGAAGCGAGAGGGAAGTTTGACTCTGCCGCTGTCTCCGAACTTCGCCCATTTGCAGGACGTTGACCCGGCCGTGGCAAAACTCGGGAACCTGGCCGAGCGGCTGCTCCCTGTCGATGCCAACACGTCCATTCTCAAGGTGCGGCAGTACGCGGAGTTGCTTTCACAGGTGGTGGCCGCCCGCAGCGGCGTCTGGCAGGCGGACGAGACCCAGCATGAGCGGCTGGCTCGCCTGCGGCGCGAAGGCCTGCTCAATGACCAGGTGTTCCGGCTCTTCACCACGCTGCGCCGGGAGGGCAACCGCGCCAACCATGAGATCACCGGCACCGAAGAGGAAGCGCGCTTCCTGCTGCGCCTCGCCTGGCAACTGGGCATCTGGCTGTACTACACGGTTACCTCACAGGAGTTCTCGACGGCCCTGACGCCGGATTACGTGGAACCGGGCGCAGCTGGCAGTGCGCTGGACCTGCCCCTGCTGGAGCGAGAGGAGCAAGTCGCCGAGCAGGCAACCGTGACCCAATTGCAGGCGGCCGAGCAACAGGCGGCTCCCAAACCGGCGGTGATCAAGGCCGCGCAGAAAGCGGCGCAACTCGTCAACCTCACTGAGAAGGACACCCGCAAGCTGATTGACCAAGCCCTCCGGGACGTGGGCTGGGAGGTCGACACGAAGACCCTGACCTACGCCTCGGGCGCACGGCCGGAGAAAGGCAGGAACCGGGCGATCGCCGAGTGGCCCGCCGCAGAGAGAACCCGTGCGGACTATGTGCTGTTCGTCGGGCTGACGCCCGTAGCAGTCATCGAGGCCAAACGGAAGAACAAGAACGCGTACAGCCACCTTGACCAGGCGGAGCGGTACAGCAAATTCATCCTCCAGCTCGAAGGACTGACCCTGCCCGGAGGCCCCTGGGGGGAGTACCAGATCCCTTTTCTGTTCTCCACTAACGGCCGTCCGTACCTCAAGCAGCATGAGCAATTCAGCGGCATCTGGTTTCGCGACGCCCGGCACAGCCACAACCTGCCCCGCGTGCTGGTGGACTGGTATTCCCCCGAGGGTCTTACCAAGCTGCTCGCGCATGACCCTCACGCGGGGCAGCAGAGCCTGGACGCCCTGCCCGTTCAGTTCGCGTTTCCCCTCCGGCCATACCAGCGGGCGGCCATCCAGGCGGTGGAGGCGGCCATGGGCCGGCAGCAGCGGCAGATTCTCGTGGCGATGGCCACGGGCACCGGGAAGACGAAGACCTGTATCGCGCTGATCTACCGCCTGCTCAAGACGCAGCGGGTGCGCCGGGTGCTCTTCCTGGTGGACCGCCGCTCGCTGGGCGAACAGGCGGCAGGTGCCTTCAAGGACACCCGGATGGAAGGTGTGCAGAACTTCGCGGACATCTACAACCTCGCGGAGTTGGGGGACGTGACGCCCGGGCCAGACACCGTCGTGCATGTGGCGACGGTGCAGAGCATGGTCAGCCGGGTCTTCTCGCCGGCAGAGGGTCAGGTTCCACCGGCCATCGACACGTACGACTGCATCGTCGTGGATGAGGCCCACCGCGGCTACCTGCTGGACCGGGAGATGTCCGACACTGAACTGACCTTCCGGGACGGCGAGGACTACCTCAGCAAATACCGCCGGGTGCTGGAGTACTTCGACGCCACCCGGATCGGGTTGACGGCCACGCCGGCACTCCAGACCGTGCAGATCTTCGGCAAGCCGGTGTACACCTACGCCTACCGCGAAGCGGTGGTGGACGGCTACCTCGTGGACCACGGTCCCCCCGAGCGCATCAAGACGGAACTCAACACGAAGGGCATCCACTGGGACAAGGGGGCCGCCGTCGATGTGTTTGACCAGAGCACCGGGGCGATCACGACCGTCTACGCCCCCGATGAACTGGACTTCGAGGTCGATGCGTTCAACCGTCAGGTCATCACGGAAAGCTTCAACCGGGTGGTCTGTGCATTCCTGGCGCAACAGCTGGACCCGACGTCTCTGGAGAAGACCCTGATCTTCTGCGCCAACGACGCCCACGCGGACCTGGTGGTCCACCTTCTCAAGGAGGAGTTCGCGAAGGTTTGGGGCAGCGTGGACAACGACGCGGTGGCCAAGATCACCGGCACCGTGGATGACCCCCTGCGCATCATCCGGCGCTACAAGAACGAACGGCTGCCGAACGTGGCGGTCACGGTGGACCTGCTGACCACTGGAGTGGACGTTCCGGAAATCGTCAATGTGGTGTTCCTCCGCCGCGTCCGCAGCCGCATCCTCTACGACCAGATGCTGGGCCGCGCGACCCGGCTGTGTGACCGCCTGCAGAAAACCCACTTCCGCATCTACGACGCGGTGGGCATTTACGATGCCCTGAAAGACATCACGGACATGAAGCCGGTGGTGGTGGACGTCAACATCTCCTTCGCTCAGCTCATCGCGGAGGTGCAGGCCACGCAAGGTGAGGCCCGGCAGGAAGCCCTCCGTCAACTCACCGCCAAGGCACAGCGCCGTCAGCGCCGGATGGGGGAGGACGAACGGCAGGACTTCGAGACGGCCAGTGGAGGCCTGAGCGTTGAGGACTTCCTGGGCCTGTTGCGGGAGAAATCTTCTGAAGAAATTGCCACCTGGTTCACCGGACATCAGGGTCTGACCGAAATCCTCGATCAGGTGCGCCGTGGGCAGGCGCCACCTGTCCTGATCTCTAACCATGCGGACCGGTTTATCGGCACGGAAACCGGCTATGGCGATCATGCCCGGCCAGAGGACTATCTGGACGCCTTCAGGGCGTACGTGCGCGACAACCCCGACGCTGTGGCAGCCCTGACGACGGTGCTGACCCGACCGGCAGACCTGACCAGGAAAGACCTGCGCGAGCTGGAACTGATCCTGCGGAGCCGGGGCTTTACTCCAGCGAACCTCGACACGGCCTGGAAAGCCATGACCAACCAGGAAATGGCTGGCCGCCTGATCGGATACATCCGGCAGGCGGCCCTAGGGGAAGATCTCATGCCCTTCGAGCAGCGGGTGGATCGGGCGCTGAGTACACTTCTGGCATCCAGGGCCTGGACGAAGCCCCAGGAGAACTGGCTGCGGACCCTTGCCAAGCAGACCAAGGCGAACGGGCTGGTGGATGAGGCAGCGCTGGACGATCCAGACTTCATCTTCCGCCGGGAGATGGGCGGCAGCCGCCGGCTAGACAATCTTTTTGGGGGAGAGCTGCTGAAAACCCTTCAGCAATTTAATAAGGCAGTTTGGACGGCCTGAGTATGTTCAATTCAATCTTCTCAGGCCTCAATCTTTTCAAGGTCGTCGCTTGTGGGCTGCAGCTGCAGTAGTACTTCTAGGGGAGAACGTGAGCCGCGCTGTACGTCATGCAAGCAAGGGGCGAATTGATTGTGATGAAGTGGGCAGAGGTCGCACAGAAGTTCAGCTGCTGCCAAATATTGGGAGGTGGGGTGTTTGTCGTCTATCCTAACAAGAATGTATGTTATTGCTGACCTCTTCCTACTCTTGAAATAATATTTAGCCCTTTCGTACGTAATCTACGGCGGTTTCGGGGCATACCGATTAAATTTATTAAGCCTATCGCCGCTATGTCTTAATTTTATATGAGACAATGTGTTAGTAGAGAGATCTGCTGCATATATTCCCTAAAATGACAAGTCTCTCTCGATGAAATTCTTAAATAGGGTGGTTTTGCTATGGCAATTCAGCGAATTAAGCACAATGACCGCGATCTAAGAATAAGTAAGAGTATTCTGGATGCGCACTTTTCAAACAGAACCGTTCTAACAAACAGCTCCTGGGCATTTGTATCCTTATGGCTTAAAAGAAATTGTAAAGGCACCAACGCTGAGTTTTATTGGCAACAAGCTAAAGAGTTTTCCGACGCTGCTGTCGGACTTCCAATCGATTCTGCCCCACTTCTTCAATATTACTCATATTTAAATGCTGCAAAGGCCTTACTGTCCTCAAAGCAAGTTTCATTTGATCAGATGCATGGAGTTGTCCTGCGAAAGCTGCCAGTAAACACAAATCATATATCCAATATAGGCGTGAAAATTATGCTTCATGGCGTACTGCCTGCTTTATCGACGTATTTGGGCGAAACAGAGTCAAACAGATTTCACAGTCTTAAAGATATATTCTTTAACATTCCTTACGTACATAGAACCTATTGTCTGACACATAGAAATCAAAAAGATATGTATATTCCGCTAAATGATTGCCATTATTCTTATGATGATGTAGCGAGACAAGTGCGATTCAGGGCTAATCTCTCTAAGGATTTTATAGGTCAGAAGTATAGGAAAAGATTGCCCGCCAGTCTTGAGGTGGCTCCCGACGATGCAACAGGATCAACTATACAGTCGGTTGCATTTGTAAATGCCTCAAGCCACAGGCTTTCTCCAGCAGAACTGGATTCAGTTTCTGCTTTGAATAGATCTGTTCGGCACGATGTCGATTATATAGCTGGTAATCAAACGCTTTGGTATGCCAAAGGTGTTGTACAAGGACCTCCCAGACTGAATAGGACTCCGTTGGTACTATCTCTTGCTGCTATGCATAGGATAAGCGAGATATGCAGATATAACCCAATACAATTAAATGCTCTGATGTCAGGCCAAAAGAACTGGCTTATAAACGAGTTTATTCAGATGTCTCCAGCACAATTCATGGACCAGATCTCTACTGAGATTACTGGCTACCAGTTTCTCCTTCCTAACGTGAGGACGGCTACATGAAGATATATATTGCATGTGCCCTAACTCACGTTCCTCGTCATATTTTCCAATCCTACGCTGATGAAATACATACTTTAGCACAAGCGCTATACAATCATGGACATCATGTAAAATACGCATTTAAAGATAGTGATCCACAACTTGCGCAATATAAAGAAGATCAGAGGGCAAGACTCTGCTACAAGTGGGATCGGAATATGGTAGAGGAGTGTGATCTTGTAATAGCAGAGGCCTCCTTTCCGTCAATTGGATTAGGAATTGAACTTCAGATAGCAGAGAGTCTTTCCATTCCAATAATATTATCCTTTAATGAAAATCTTAATAGATCTAAGCCTATTTCCTATAAAAATCCCGATCAGATATCTCACGACTTGCAGATTGGTCAGGGTTATATCTCCTTGATGGCTCTTGGCTTACCAAACATAATCGAAGTTATAAAGTATGAAACTATGGGAGATATTCTTGATCGATTACCAGAATTATAAAGTAATAAGCACATACCTCTAATATTGTATAAGGACTCCTTCTGTTAATTTGAAATCAATCAATCTCAAATATCCATCATAACGTAAAGTATTAGCAAATTAATTAGGTAAATACTGATAGTCTTAGCGAGACAGATCTTCAAATATAAACTTGAATTCAAACGTTAAGACGCAGTAGTACAGCCTTGCTAGCGGAGCAAAAATGAGGTCATTATGATTAGATGCCGACATAATTATAGTTTAGGTTATTGTCTCTTTCTCTACTTCACGTAAGTTCGATTAAAGCTGAGGAATACTCTAGGGCTAGTCTTAAACAGAACTGCTCTTCGGGTTTCGGATATTTCGTTTATCTGCTAGGATATGGCCATGACGGCTCCTGCTTTTCATCTCCCGACTGAAGCCGAGCGCTTACAGGCCCGCGAAACCCTGACGCGTCTGGAAGGGGCTGGGGTCCGGGAAGTCCGGCTGCAGGACCTTCCAGCAGGCGTCGCGGCCCTGTTGCACAGCATCCTCGGGGAAGTGGCCAAAGGGCATGCCGTGCAGGTGCTGCCCGTGCATGCAGAACTGAGCACGCAGGAGGCCGCCGATCTGCTTGGCGTCTCCCGCCCGCACCTGGTCAAGCTCCTAGAGGAAGGCGCGCTGCCCCACCACAAGGTGGGCACGCACCGCCGGGTGAAGCTCGACGATGTCCTGACCTACCGACACCAGCGCGATCAGGACCGCCGGCAAGCGCTGCAGGCGCTGGCGGACCTCGATCAGGAACTGGGCCTCCTTTGACTGCCTCCCGAGGCAGGGCGTGAAGCTCCGCGCCCTGCTGGACGCCAATGTCCTCTATCCGGCGGTGCTCCGCAGCTACCTGATCGACCTGAGTCTTCTGGGTGTATATCAGGCCCACTGGACGGACGAACTGCAGGACGAGTGGATCCGCAATCTGCAGCTCAACCGTTCAGAGCTGGACGAGGCCAGACTGCGGCAGACCCAGGGGCTGATGGACCGCGCCCTCCCCGAAGCTCGGATTACCGGTCATGAGCCATTGATCCGCACGCTCACCCTCCCGGATGCCGATGACCGGCATGTGTTGGCGGCGGCGATTCATGGTCAGGTCGACGTGATCGTGACCCAGAATCTTCGGGACTTTCCATCAGCAGTGCTGGACGCGTCCAGCCTGCGCGCTGTTTCCCCGGATGACTTCCTGGGGGGCTTTCTGCCAGACCAGGCGGCCGCCCTGGTTGAGGCCCTCCGCGCGCAGCAGGCCAGGTACCGGGCACCTCCCCTGACCATGGCCGACCTGCTGCATCGTCTGGCGCAACAAGGGGTGCCTACCGTGGCCAATTCGCTCGCTTCGCTTCTCAAGATTTCTCGCCCTGCTCTTTAAGGACCTTTCCCATGACCCAATCCACCACCCGCGATATCGTCCAGAAGCTCTGGAACCTATGCAACGTGCTCAAAGATGACGGCGTGACCTACCACCAGTACGTCACGGAACTGACCTATCTGCTGTTCCTGAAGATGGCTGAGGAGACCGGGACCGAGGACCAGTTGCCTGAAGGCTACCGTTGGGTCGACCTCGCGGGCCGCACAGGTCTCGATCAGCTCAACTTCTACAAGGCCCTGCTGCTGCACCTGGGCACGGACACCAGCGGGTTGATTCAGGAGATCTTCGCCAACGCGGCCACCATCATCCGCAAACCCACCACGCTGCATATCCTCGTGACCGCCATGGCGAACCTCGACTGGTACAGCGCCCGGCAAGAAGGGCTGGGCGACCTGTACGAAGGTCTCCTCGAGAAGAACGCCAACGAGAAGAAGAGCGGCGCGGGGCAGTACTTCACGCCGCGGCCTCTGATCGAATCCATCGTGGCCCTGATGAAGCCGACGCTTGAAGATGTGATCCAGGACCCAGCGGCAGGCACCGGCGGCTTTCTGATCGCCGCGAACCACGACATCCGGGAGAACAGCGATCCGGACAGCTGGACCGAGGCTGAGCAGCGCAAGTACCGCCGGGGCACTTTCTACGGCATTGAACTCGTGCAGGACACGCACCGTCTCGCGCTGATGAACCTGCTGCTGCACGGTCTGGACTACGATCCGGAAGGCGCAGGGATTCGCCTGGGCGACACGCTAGGAAGCGAAGGGGAGAAGCTGCCAGAAGCGACGCTGATCCTCAGCAATCCGCCCTTCGGGACCAAGAAAGGGGGTGGGCTGCCCACCCGTACGGACTTCACTTTCCCCACCAGCAACAAGCAGTTCGCGTTTCTGCAGCACATTTACCGCAGCCTGAAGCCAGGGGGGCGCGCCGCTGTGGTTCTGCCCGACAATGTGCTGTTCGAAAGCAACACCGGCCGTGACATTCGCCAGGACCTGATGAACAAGTGCCGCCTCCACACCATCCTGCGGCTGCCCACCGGCATCTTTTACGCTCAGGGCGTGAAGACCAACGTCCTGTTCTTCACGCGGGGCGAGACGGACAAGGGCAACACCACCGAGGTGTGGGTCTATGACCTGCGGGCCAACATGCCGCAGTTCGGCAAGCGGACCCAACTAACGCGGAAGCACTTCGAGGAATTTGAGCTCGCCTTTGGACCAGATCCCTGTGGTGGAGCAGAAGCGATGGCAGCACGCGTAGACACGGGGCTGGAGGGCCGCTTCCGGAGGTTCACGCGGGCGGAAATCACAGACCGTAGGGATAGTCTGGATGTTTCCTGGCTGAAGGACGAGAGCGAGAATGGGGGAGAGCTGCCCGATCCAACCATTCTGGCCAGCAGTGTGATTACGGAGCTTGAAGCGGCTCTGGCCGAGATGCAGAGCATTCTTCTTGAATTGGGTGCGACAGAAGAAGATCTGGAAGCGGTCGGGGTACTGGCGTGATAGAGGAGGAGAGAGGATTGCCGGAAGGATGGGCTGCAACAACATTGGGAGAAATTTGTTCTCGCATCGTTGACGGCTCCCACAATCCTCCCAAATCAAGAGAGAGCGGCCTGCCGATGCTCAGTGCCAGAAATATTCAAAAGCGCCGAATTCATTTTGATGATTTTCGCCTCATTTCAGAGGAAGAGTTTGCAAGCGAAAATAGACGAACACAAATAAGAGCAGGAGATGTACTGCTCACAATTGTGGGAGCTATTGGTCGTACAGCAGTCGTTCCTGATGGACTTGAGCTTTTCACTCTTCAGAGGAGTGTGGCGGTCCTGAGGACCCAGGAAGCAGCACCGCGGCTGCTCAGTTTTTTCCTTGAGTCTCCAGCCCTGCAGCGATTTTTTGAAGAAAACGCAAAGGGAACAGCGCAAAAAGGTATCTATCTAAAGGCTCTCTCAGAAGCGCCATGCCCTTTGCCTCCCTTGCCCGAGCAAATGCGTATCGCTGATAAGTTGGATGCTCTGCTGGCCCGCGTGGAAGCGGGCCGGGAGCGGCTGGAGCGCGTGCCGGGGCTACTGAAACGCTTCCGCCAGAGCGTGCTGAGCGCGGCAGTGAGCGGGGAACTGACGCGAGAGTGGCGCGGAGGTGGGGATGCGGATTGGATGGAGAAACCACTCAATCAAGTTGCCTTCTCGAAACTTGGCAAGATGTTGGATCAAAACAAGAACATAGGAACCCTGAGGCCCTATCTGCGTAACGTCAATGTTCGCTGGTTTAGTTTTCAGCTTGATGATGTGTATAGCTTGCGGGTTGAGGATGCAGAGCGGCTAGCTCTCTCGGTCAGAGCTGGGGATGTTCTGATTTGTGAAGGTGGAGAACCGGGACGTTGTGCTGTTTGGGATGGAGAAGAAGGCGTGTACGTTTACCAGAAGGCTCTCCATCGTGTCCGAGTTGGAGACGAACTGAACCCGCACTGGCTGACGTTCTGCCTGAAAGTATCTGCGGACTCTGAAGCGTTGGAAGATCACTTCACGGGAACAACGATCAAGCATTTGACTGGAGCGGCTCTCGCACGCTTTCCAGTTCCCCTCCCGCCGCTCTCCGAACAGCTTGAAATCGTGAGCCGTGTCGAAGCCCTCTTCGCCATCGCAGACCGCATCGAGGCCCGCTATCAATCAGCCCTGACCACCTTCAACCGCCTGACGCCCGCGCTGCTGGCGAAGGCGTTCCGGGGCGAACTGGTGCCGCAGCACCCCAATGACGAGCCGGCATCGGTGTTGCTGGAACGCATCCGGGCAACGCGGGCAGCGTCAGGCGAAAAGCTGAAGCGGGGGCGTCAGGCAGGGAAGGGAACGGCTAAAGGGGTGAACAGCTCAGACGGCGCGGAGCCGAAGCGTCGAGGCAGGTCACCTAAAGTGCAGGCGGGAGGAGACATGAGCGCAGCGTCCGCCATCACACAGGCCAGCAGCTACGAGGATGCGGTGCGGAAATTGGAAGCGCAGAAGCTCCAGCGGGCGCAGGGCACCCGTCAAATCAGCCTCTTCGGGGCTGAGGACTGATGGGGTACTGCCGCGAGCATCTTTGTCCAAAGTGCGGCTACAAGGCCGTGGTGTCAGGTGGCCCCGACGTAGGGATGGCCATGAGGTACACGCTGACGATTTCCTGCCGGGATTGCCAGGACCTGTACGACGTGGGCTGGCTGGATCCTAAATTCGTGACAGATCCTGAAGGTCAATCGTCCTTCCAGTGGAAGCAGCTCAGGCTCCGCTGTCCGGAGGACGCGAGACATCAGTGGGAACCGTATACCGGTCATTGTCCGGTGTGCTCATCAACGCTGCAGATCAACGAGGAGGGGGAAGGTTATCACTGGGACTGAACTGATTTTGCCCATGGACGTCGCCATGGAGCAGTACGAGGCCTTGCGCGCTCAATACCGTGTGGGGGCGTCCAGGTCCCGGGGATATGCCGGAGCCGTCAATCAGGCCCTGATAGTCATGTGGGAGGAGTACACCGCCCCCTACCGCGTGGTGCGGTTTGAGGAGTACGGCTCTGAGGTTCACCCGCATTACGTGGTCTACCGGGTGGAGGGGCATGGCATCGAGTGGGAAGTGTGGCACCTGCGCGGTGAGCACCGGGAGCGCGACGCGGTGCGGATGAGCGTGATGCTGCGCAACGAAAAACTCGTCGCCCAGCAGGACGCCCTCGAGGTGGGTGCCCTGGACTGGTCTCTCCGGCACTGTCAGGCGAACGTGCTGGCCCTGAAGGGCCTGGCGCCAGCACCGCAAGCTCAGACGACTGGACGGCCTGGTCCCTCGCCACAGCCCCGGCCCACACCGGAGAGCGAGTGGCAGCGGCCCTCGCTCTTCACGGAAGAGGTCCAGACGCTGGAATACGTCCTGGAGTTCGGAGGTGAAGGGGGGCGCGCCGCCATCATGCGGACGCACCTCCGGGGGCGGCCACGGTACTGGACGCTGCAAAACCACGTCACCTGGGACGCAGACGATGAGCCGCTAGTCACGGGAACCAGCCTGGAGTTCCTCGGCACCGAGGCCGACGCGGCCTTGCGGGCCTGTCCTTACCCCTGGGCAAAGCTGGTGGGTCTGGCTCTGGTGCCTGACCTGGTGCCCCTGGTACAAGCCATCCTGGCGGAGCAGGGGAGAACCCTCGATGACTGGCTGCAGTACTTCGAAAGCGACGACGCCCAGAAATGGTCCTGCCGATATGCCTGGTGGGGGTGTGACACCTTCACGGATGGGCCCGTGGACGCGTACTGGCTGACCGCTCGCCCGGAGGTGGTGCGCCGGACGCTGGGCGGCCTTTCTCAGGCACAGGTGATCTGGGGTTGACTCGGTTTCGAGTCGCTAAGGTTAAGCAGCTGTAGCCTGGCACTCGGCTTCCAGGGGCGTCAAGTATCCCAGGCTCGAATGCCGCC